>CAMLIY010000125.1 GCA_946480125.1 uncultured Asticcacaulis sp. | reverse complement strand
GGTGTTTTCGCCGAGGGGAAAATCTGAGTGCGGATGATCATGCGCCCGTCCGGTTGGCGGCGCTTCAGCCACCAGCCATCATCGAGATTGACATAGGTATAGCCCTTCTTCGCCAGTCCGTCATCGACCAGGGCCTGCGCGGCCCCCATCACCTTGGCCTCATCGACCTCGGTGCGGAACGCGTTCCAGCTGTTCCAGCCCATGGGCGGAGTCTTGGCGGCGCCGGCTTCATGGCCGAGCCAGACCCCCTTGGCGACGGGCTGCGCGAAGGCGGTCAGCGGTACGGCAAGACCAATCAGAAAACTGGCGAGCAGAAGGTGTGTTTTGCGGTTCATGATTATTCCCTGTTATGTATTGTTGCCGGTCACAGTCCGAACGAAGCGGCAAGCAGGCATGGATATGTCCTCATTGGCCACCTTTCACCTGATCCAGGTACTGAGTATGAGTCGGCAGGTTGGAGGCGCGCTGGCCGATCATCTTGCGCAACTGGGTCATCCGGTTCAGGAACTCGTCCCGCGGCAGGACGTCGGCTAGCGGATGGTAGCGTTTGGGATACAGCCCCTGCCCCATCAACACGGAAAACCAGCTTGAGTCCTTGAACAGGTCCTGGGAAAATTCGAGCAGTTGCCCTTCGTTTTCAAAGACGTCGAGCCGCATCCGCAGGCTGTCGGGAATGTCCATATTCCGGCACATGGCCCAGAACGGCGTGTCGTCGCGTTCGGTCAGTTTGTAATGAGCGATCAGGAAATCGCGGATGCGCTCATATTCCGCGTTCATGTCATCATTGAACTTGGCCCGGATATGCGGATTGATCCCGTCACGCGGAAAATAGGCCATCAGGCGCGCCAGGGCGCTCTGCACCAGATAGATCGAGGTCGATTCCAACGGTTCGAGGAAACCGGAGGCGAGACCCAAGGCGATGACGTTCTTTTCCCACATCCGGATGCGATGGCCCGTGGTGAATTTGAGCAGCCGCGGTTGGGCCAGCGCCTTGGCGTCCAGACGGTCCATCAGTTTTCCAGCCACCTCGTCTTCCGACACATAAGCATCGCAAAAGACATAGCCATTGCCGGTGCGGTGCTGCAACGGAATGCGCCACTGCCAACCGGCCTCACGGGCGGTCGAGCGGGTATAGGGCGCCGGCGGGCCATTCGTCTCACACGGCACGGCAAAGGCGCGATTGCACGGCAGCCACTGGCTCCAGTCCTGAAATTCGACGCCCAGAGTCTTGCCGATCAGCAGGGCGGCGAAGCCAGAACAGTCGATAAACAGATCGCCTTCGACCGTCCGGCCATCGGCAAGTGAAAGGCGGGTGACATCGCCGCTTTCAGGATCAAGCGACACATCCTGCACCTTGCCTTCGACGCGGGTGACGCCGCGCGCTTTGCTGTAGCGCCTGAGAAAGGCGGCGTAGAGGCTGGCATCAAAATGGAAGGCCTTGTTGAGCTTGATCTGCGGCAGGTCGGTGGCGGTCGGCCCGCAGCGGCCCGATCGGATGGCCAGGGTTTCCATATTGAACTGGCCATAGTCCTTCGCGCCCTCTTGGGCGGCCAGGCGCAGCCAGTAGTGATGGAAGCCGATGCCCTCCATATTGATGCCATAGGCGCCGAACGGATGCAGGTAACTGTGGCCCAGCCGTGTCCAGTCGGTGAATTCGATGCCGAGCTTGATGGTGGCTTCCGTCTCGCGGATCAGGTCGGCCTCGTCGATCCCCAGTATGGCATTGAACAGGTTGATCATCGGAATAGTGGCCTCGCCGACCCCGACCGTGCCGATTTCGGCGGATTCAACCAGCGTGACGGAAAGGGTGCGTCCGTAAACCTTGGCCAGACACGCCGCTGCCATCCAGCCCGCCGTACCGCCTCCGAGAATGACGACTCTCTGCATGTGGAAACGGCCTCCTTTACATATGATCTTTTTTATACTGAAAAAGGCGGCGCGCAACCGACCGGCTGCGCGCCTGGAGCATAACCATGCCACCGGGGAACGGCGGGAGAAAGCATGGGGCCTGATCCGGGTCAGGGCCCGGACCACTCCAAGGTGAAGCTTAGTACTTGAACCGGATGCTGAGTTGCACGCGACGATCGAAGTTGAACGTCCCGGCCGGCAGGAACAGCGGCGCCTGATCGGGATTTTCAGCCGTTGGCCCAAGCACCTCCTGATAGATTTTCGGACGCGTCTGGAGCAGGTTGCTGCCCTGGATGTCGATTTCGGTATGGGCGTTGACCGCATAGCGCAGTGAGCCATCGAGGAAGCCTTCGGCATCATTCCATACCGGGAAACCGATGCAGCAGTCATTGACCGAATTGACGTATTTCGACCGCCAGTTATAGGCCAGACGGGCGCCGAACGGTCCCTTATCGTAAAGCAGGATCAGGTTGTAGGAGTCGTCCGACAACTGTTCGAGACGGCCGGCATTGATCATGCCTTCCTGAGCCGAACGCGTCACGGTCGAGCCATCCGCCGTATCGAGCGTCAGGTTTTCATTCTGCACGCCTTCATTGTGCAGGTGGGTGTAGTTGGCCTGGAGGCCGAGGCCGTCAAACGGCTTGGGCAGGAAGGTGAAATAGCGCTGATAGGCCACTTCGAAGCCCTTTACGCTGGCGCCCTCGCCGTTCACCGGGCCATTCACCACCACATTCCGCGTCACGCCATTATTGGTCATGGGCACATCGAAAGTGCCGTTCTGGATGTAATCGTAGAACTGCTTGGTGAAGATATCGAAGCTGAAGGAGCCGACATCGGCGAAGTAATGCTCGATCGACAGATCGAACTGATCCGCCTGGATCGCCTTCAGACGCGGATTGCCGGCGCTGGCCGAATATCCGAAGACATAGCTGACCGGCTGACCGGCGCCATTCAGCACGATATTCGGATTGCCCTGCACGATAGAGGATTGCGGCAGGAAGCTGCGCTGGAGCGTGACATAGTTCTTGAGCAGGCCCATATCCGGCATGGACATGGCGCGCGAGGCGGCGAAGCGGACAATCCAGTCATTCGGCAGCGAGAACTTCAGGTTCAGGCTGGGCAGGTTATAGGTATGCGAGGTTTTTACCGCCGAACTGGTAAACCCGCCGTCCGAGAAGGCCTGGTCTTCAAGCGAATTGGCGGCCAGACACTGCGGCGTCGTCGCATACTGGCCGGGCGCCAGGGCGGCGATCTGTTGCGGACTTAACGGCACGCAGTTCAGGTCGTCCGCTGTGAACGGAATGGCGAAATTGGTTGCGCCCGTACTGACCAGATCGGTCTTGACCAGGCGGAAGCCGATATTGCCCGACACGGTGATGCCGCTGCCGAACAGGGTGGCGTCCGGACCGCCGAATTTCAGCATGACGTAGGCGGAATCTTCCTTCAGGTTGACATTCAGCAGTTCACCCGGCTGGAAACAGCTGCCGGCGATATTGCCGGCGCGCATGCAGATCGGGTCCCAGTTGGAGGATGGCGTCTTGCCGTCCACCGATTGCGCCGTCTTGCCGAAGGTCGCCTCCATCAAATTGATATCCTTGAGATAGTCAGGATTGATGGTGACGAACTGATTTTGCCCGATCAGGCCCTTCAGCAGACCGTCCGTGCCGAATGTGGTCGTTTGCCAGTAGGTGCCGGGATAGCCGGCAAAGGTGGCTGTGGCCGGAGCGTCAAGGTGGAAGGAATCCGCCGGATTGGCGCCCCAGTTGCTGGAGATCGATTGCCAGTTATAGGCCGACCACTGGTTCAGCTGATCCCGTTCCGAGGTCCGGACACCGGCGCGGATTTCGGCAAGCCACGGACCGTCAAAAGCATAGGCGCCATCGATCTGGAAGGCATTCATGGTTGCCTTGGAATCTTCCAGGTGATCCATGATCGATTCATTGAAGTAGTTGCGGTAGTCGGACATCGGATCTTCGCCGACGACATTATAACCGGACGGCGCCGAGAAACTGACCTTGGGCAGATCGCCGGTCAGGTCAAGGCCCAGATTGGCATAGGTGCCGTTGCGGTAGGTGATGTCATACTGCGTATTGGTCGACAGGACATGCTGGGCGTCAAAGATGAACTTCAGCCGGTCGGTCGGCGCCCAGATAAAGTTGAGCGCAGTGTCCTCAACCGTGCGGGTCTGGGTTGAGTAACGCGTCGCCATATTGACCGAAGGCCCCAGGCGGCATGGCTGGCCGGCGTGGGTCACATCCGACAACAGGCAGGGCTGGTAAATCGGCAGGTCGCGACCATCGGCGCCGGTGATGCCATATTGGCCATAGGTGCCGTACTGATCGGTCGAACCCGGTTCATAGGCGCCCGTGGCCCAATCGGCAATATTGCCATAGCCCCAGCCCCCGGCCGACGCCGTAATCACGCCGGTCTGGAACAGGCCGTTGTTGGCGAAAGTGAATGGCGTGCCGCCGCCGGCTTCGTTGATGCCGAGGCCTGGCGCATCGGGCGGCTGGATGATCGACGGATCACTCCACACGGTCGATTGGGTGGTCGTGGCCGGATCGACATAGGCCCAGTAGCTGAGAAGCTGGTCTTCGTTCCAGGTATTCTCGTAGCTCGACTTATTGTACTGGAGCGTTGCCTTGAAGTGATTATCCGTACTGGCCCATTGCGCCGCCAGCGACGTGCCTTTGCGCGTACGGTCATAGACGGTGTTGTTATAGCTGATGCCGGAGGGAATGAAGTTCATCTGGTCGGTATAGGCACCGGCCACAAAGGGCATCATGCGCGGCAGGATAGCACCCTGGCTGGTGGTCTCGACCTTCGAATAGGCCAGATCGCCGAGAAAGCCGAAATCACCCAGTTCGGTATGCCAGCGATTGGAATAAAGCACCGAACCCGATGGCGTCCACTTCTTGCTCAGATCGCCATAATCCCCCTCCAGCGTGCCGGAAATCAGTTGCCCTTTCTGATCAAAGGGCAGGCGTGTGCGCAGATTGACCGTACCGGCGATGCCGCCTTCCAGCATATCGGCGGTCAAATTCTTGTAGGTATCAACGCCCGACAGCATTTCCGGCGATACATCTTCCCAGCTCAGACCCGAGGCCGAGCCGGCGCTGAAGATGTCGCGGCCGTTGAACTCGGACTTGACCTGCTGGAGACCGCGGATGAGCACGCCGCTCGGTTCGGCCGGGAAGTGCATGACATCGCCGCCCGGCACCGAGCGCAATACCGTAACACCCGGTACGCGCTGCAGGGCTTCCGCGACCGATTTATCAGGGAAGGCGCCGATATCGGTGGCGGTGATGGAATCGACCACCGTATCGGCGGATTTTTTGATTTGCTGCGCTGATTTGAGCGCCTTGCGGGAACCCACGACCACGACGGTGGTGCCGTCCGAAGCGTCCGCGCCCGTATCACTAGAGGCGGCGGCCGTGTCCTGTGCCGCGTATGCCTGCCCCGTTACGCCCGCCAGGCCACAGATCAGGGCCATTGTAAGCGCGGTACGCGACACACCGCTTTTGATCTTCCAGTTACTCATCCTCTTATCATCCCTTTTTTCTTATTCCCAGCTACAGAAGCTACAGTGATGATGCTACATTTGCTACAAATGTCAAACCCTGTTACAGATTTGATGAAATTATATGACAATTTCGAAAAACCTGTTGCAAATCGGCCATACAAATAAAAAGGAACACGCAACATACTGATTATATTAATCTTTCCACGTGCCTTTACGCTCTAACCTCCGATGAGCATAATGGAAAATGTCGCTTTGCCGCCTGCTTATTTTAAGAATTGACATTATTCGAAAATTGTAGCGCATAATATGTAGCCAAACTACATCAGGGAAAATGATATGTCCGCGCTTAAAGTCTGTACTTCCGTATTGGCCATTCTGGCGGCGTCCGGTTTTCTGGCCGTCGCCGGCGCGACCGAGCCGGTACGCGCCCTTGGTAATGACTCCAGCGCCCTGACCTGGACGGCTACCGGCGATCATGTGTCTGACGTTCGGTTTACTGACAAGCTGACCGGCCGAACTCTAACCATCACGTCTCCCTTCACGGTGTCGCTTCAGGATGGCCCCAGCCTGACACTGACCGATCTCACCCTGATCGCACCGCTGCGCATGCAGGCCGTGCCGGGCAATGCCAGGGCGTCGCGCCTTGCCGAGACCAAACCGAGTCAGGAGGTTCAGGGCACCTTCACCGACAAGGACGGCCGCCTGCGTATCGGCTGGCGGCTGGTCCAGCCCGAAGGCGCCAAATATCTGCGCGAAGTCGTCACCATCACGGCGCTGAAGCAGGACGAAACCATCCCGCAAGTCCGCCTCATGGACCTGAATGCGCCGGGTGCCGAAGTTTCCGGCAAGGTCAATGGCTCTCCCGTCATCGCCGGCAATGACTACGTCATGTTTGAAAACCCGCTGGCCTACAGCCACGCCACTATGGAATCGGACGAGGCCTGGACGCAGATCGACAACGCCCTGCCTCTGCGCAAAGGCCAGAGCCTGAGCTATTCCGCTGTCATCGGCGTGACGGCGCGCGGCCAGATGCGCCGCGACTTTCTGGCCTATATCGAGGCCGAACGCGCTCACCCCTACCGCACGTTTCTGCACTATAATTCGTGGTACGATATCGGCTACGATACGCCCTATACCGAAGCCGATGCGCTCGATCGCATCCATGCTTTCGGCGAAGAACTGGCCGTCAAGCGCGGCGTGAAAATCGATTCCTTCCTGTTCGATGACGGCTGGGATGATCTGACCGGTAAGTGGCAATTCAGCCAGGCCTTCCCGCACGGCTTTATCCCCTTGCGAGATGCGGCGGCCAAATATGGCGCCGCTCCCGGTGTCTGGCTGTCACCCTGGGGCGGCTACAACAAGAACAAGGCGGCGCGAATCAACAATGTGCCGAATACCGGCTATGAGGTCATCGACGGCGGCTTCGCCCTGTCAGGCCCCAAATATTATGATGACTTCCGCACGGCGACCCTTGACCTCGTAACGCGGCAAGGCGTCAACCAGTTCAAGCTCGACGGCACCGGCAATGCCGGCAAGGTCTTCCCCGGCAGCCGTTTCAACAGCGACTTCGACGCCGCCATCCATCTGATCGATGACCTGCGCACCGCCCGGCCGGACCTGTTCATCAATGTCACCACCGGCACCTATCCCTCGCCGGCCTGGCTGATCTACGCCGATTCGATCTGGCGCGGGGGCCAGGATCACGCCTTCACCGGTGTGGGTTCTGACCGCCAGCGCTGGATGACCTATCGTGACCGCGAAGAATACCAGAATATCGTCATCGGCGGCCCGCTGTTTCCGCTCAATGCCGTCATGCTGCACGGCCTGATTTATGCGCAGCACGCCCGTGGCCTCGATACCGATCCGAAGCATGAATTCGCCGACGAGATCCATTCCTATTTCGGCAGCGGCACGGCTCTGCAGGAAATGTACATCACCCCGTCCCTGCTCACTCCGTCGGATTGGGATAGCCTGGCTGAGGCGGCGAACTGGTCACGCGCCAATTCCGATGTACTCAAGGACAGCCATTGGATCGGCGGCGATCCGGCCCGGCTGGATGTCTATGGCTGGGCCGCCTGGGCGCCGCGAAAAGCCACCCTCACCCTGCGCAATCCCTCCGACAAGGCGCTGGATTTCGCGCTTGATGTGGGTCATGCGCTGGAACTGCCCGATACTGCGGCTACCACCTATACGGCGCGCAGCCCATGGAAAAACGCCAAAACGCCGGGCATGACCCTGACCGCCGGCCAGGCCGTCATGCTGCACCTGCAACCGTTCGAGGTGATAACACTTGATCTGACCCCAGTCAGTCGCCCGTAGGCAGATAGTGCTGCTGCGGCGAAACGGCCGACGAGACCCGACGCAGGGTCTCGATCGCCGGCTTGCCCAATATGAGGGCCACGCGATCGGCGATGCAGTCAAGCACGAACAACTGCGCAAAACGCACCGGATTAGGCTGGTGATATGGCACATCTGTCGCCAGTTCGATCGGGATCAGAATATCTGCGGCCTTGGCCAGGGGGCTTTTCTGCGGCGCCATGGCGATACAGGTCGCGCCATAGCTGCGGGCGATACGGGCGCTTTCACTATGTGTTTCGGGCTGGCCGGTGGCGGAAATGATCAGCACGGTATCGCCCTTCTTCAGGGTCGCGGCCGTCATGCGCTGCATATAGCTATCCACGTGGCTAACAGCCCGCAGGCCGAGGCGGAACAGACGGTTCTGCGCCTCCATGGCCAGGGTCGCTGACGAACCGCCAAGCCCGAATATGGCAATGGTGGATGACGCCATTAACACCTTTGCCGCGGCATCGATCTGCTCGAAATGCGCGGTTTCGCTGACCGAGCGCAGGGCGATGGCGACGCTGGTGGTCAGGCGGTCGAACCGTTCATCGCCGCTCTGGCCGCTGTTGTCCTCACCGCCGATCGAGGTCGGCGCTTTGGCGAATTTCTGTTCCAGCACCAGGGATTGCGCCAGGTGCTTCTTGAATTCCTTGAAGCCGTCGCAGCCGATCGAGCGGCAATAGCGGATGACCGATGGCTCGCTGACGCCGATCCGGTTAGCGAAGCTCTTGATGCTGACATCGACGACCGTGGCCGGATCGCGCAGGATTTCCTCGCCGATTTTGAGGTTGACCCCCTCTTCATGCGGGGCGCGGTCGCGGATGGTGGTGAGGATATCGTTCAATGCGGTCATGTCCGCCGTTGTAGCAAAATGACGCTGTTTTACAACACAGGGTTACTACGTCGCTTCATCGCCACCAGTCCGAACACCAGTATATAGGCGTAGCAGGGGACCATGAGGCAGAGGAAGACAAGCTGGAAGCCGAACTGTTCCTTGAAGTGGGCGAAGAGTTGCGGGATGACCGCGCCGCCGATAATGCCCATGACGAGAAACGCCGCGCCGAACTCGGTCAGCTTGCCGA
>CAMLIY010000124.1 GCA_946480125.1 uncultured Asticcacaulis sp. | reverse complement strand
AAACGGCACGCGGATCTTCACCTTCGACCGCCGGAAAGACACGTGCGATGTCGGCCCAGACCGAAGCCGCCGCCGCCTTTGGCGACGGCACGGTCTATATGGAGCGCTATCTTCAAAAGCCGCGCCATATTGAAATCCAGGTGATCGCCGATAGCCACGGCAATGTCGTTCATCTCGGCGAACGCGATTGCTCGCTGCAACGCCGCCACCAAAAGGTCCTCGAAGAAGCGCCTTCGCCGGCGATAGATGATGCTGCGCGGGACAAGATCGGCATGATCGTCGTCAACGCCATCAAAAAGATCGGCTATCTCGGCGTTGGTACGATCGAGTTCCTGTATGAAGACGGTGAGTTCTTCTTCATCGAAATGAACACCCGCCTTCAGGTCGAGCATCCGGTGACCGAATATGTCACTGATATCGACCTGGTGCGCGAACAAATTCGCATCGCCGAAGGCCTGCCCTTGTCATTCACCCAGGACGATATCAAGCTAAAGGGACATGCTATAGAAGTGCGTATCAACGCCGAAAACGCCCGCACCTTCGTGCCGTCGCCTGGCACTGTCACTGATTTCCACGCCCCCGGCGGCTTGGGTGTACGTCTCGATTCGGCGATCTACAATGGCTACGCCATCCCCCCTTATTACGATTCCCTGGTTGGCAAGCTGATCGTCCATGGCCGTGATCGACCGGAAGCTCTTGCCCGCCTTAAGCGCGCTTTAGGGGAAACGGTCGTGACAGGTATCGACACCACTATTCCTCTGTTCCTCGACCTGTTGCAGGAAAAGGATATCCAGACAGGCGACTACAATATCCACTGGCTGGAAACCTGGATCAAGGCGCAGGAAGCCCTCACAAATCCGGCCTGATCATCATATTGAAAGCCTTGCTTCGGCAGGGCTTTTTTTTTTGCGGAGGCCATATTGGCATTATGCAAGATCCTGGTTCGCTGACACATGGTTTTGCGCTATGATGCCCTATGAATACGTGGCCGCTTATTTAATGCCTTGGTTTAGACCATATTGTCGCGCATTCAAAAATGGCGGTTTGCCTTCGAATGTTGGATAAGATGAAACTGAGTCTGGGGTTGATACCTCTCCTTTTAATGGTTGGCACGCCCATTCAGGCGAAGGAATATACGTTGCCGTCGCGCGCCTTCGATGCCTATGTTCTCAAGGATGTTCATATAGCGCCATATAAGAGACCGCTGTTCGTGTTCGCCTATATCACCAACTGGCTGGTCATACCGGTTACCAAATCTGGTTACGCGCCCGATACAGTGCATACCGCTTATATCGACAAAAACCAGATGTTGCCAAAGCCAGGCCAGACCTGCGACATTGCCTATCATACCAGTTTTACCGACGGCGCCACGACACCCGCCGGCAATGTCCGTACGCCCAACAAGATTATGGACAGCTTCAACTGTAAAACCACATAACGATTGCCCGTTATTGATTTCTGATTGGTAAGCAGTATTGATAACGTCAGACCACCGGATAGCCTGACGTGACTGATTTTACTTTGGATGACCTGATTAATTGCTACCGCAGCGGCATTTTCCCGATGTCTGACTCCCGCGATGACGATTATCTGTTTCTGGTAGATCCACCCATGCGCGGCATACTGCCCTTGCATCGCTTTCATGTGTCATCGAGACTGGCGCGAACAATCCGCCAGGATACCTACACCATACGGATAGATACAGCCTTCACCCAGATGATCGAACTGTGCGCAGAAGAGGCGTTGAACCGTACGTCGACCTGGATCAGTCACTCCATTCAGGCGCTGTATCAGGCATTATTCGCCCGTGGAATGGCTCACAGCGTTGAGGTATGGCAGGGTGAACAGTTACTCGGCGGGCTTTATGGTGTCTCTATTGGAGGCGCATTTTTTGGAGAAAGCATGGTTTCAAGGGCCCGCGACGTATCCAAGATCGCCCTCGTCCACCTTGTGGCCCGGCTTAAAGCCGGCGGCTTTATGCTTCTCGATTGCCAATTTCAAACCGATCATTTGCGTCAGTTTGGCGTTATAGAAGTGCCCAAAGTGGAATATATGGAAAAGCTGGCCCTGGCCATCGATCTGAAAACAGACTTTTATGATCTGCCCCGCACCGCAACCGGTCAAACAGTCATGGCGCTGCTAATTTAATTCGATTTGATATAAACCTATCAGGCCGTGGCGCCAGGCAGAGGCTGCCGGCAACCGATTACCCAGGCATCATAGACCGGATGTTCAATGGGATTCAGGCTGGGCGTTGATGAGAAGGTCCATCCGCGAAAAACTTCTTTGGACTTGATGGCCGCGGACGTATTTGTGGCAGCGACCGGATTACTGCGCACCCGAATATAAGCCATGACGTCATTCATAGCTTCATCGTCTGCCGCGGTCTCGCAGGCCTTCACTGTGTAGATCAGCCCTTTGTAGCGGATTGGCTTACCAATCGGCGCCTCGAAACGTACACTCTCCGCGGTTACCTTATCCAGCGCCTCAATAATTGCTACCGCGTAACGCGGGCGCTTCTTCGGGGCATAACTGACAGCGCTTGCCGATGATGAAGAAGCGGCCGCCTTTTGAGGCGCATCTGCCTGAGCCACACTTGTTGGATTTGTCGGCACATAAGGATGCAGTTCAGCGATTGGTGCGTCACCCTGCGTTAGCGGAGTCGCAGCCGGTTTGATGTTTTCAGAGGCAGGTTTGGCTTTTTTCTTTTCCGGCACGTAGGGCTTATACTGCACACCGTCAACATAATAGGCTTGCGGATCGTAATCAGCACTATCGACGTAGTGCGGCGCCTGCCCGCCATCGCCGCCCCGATCGGGTGGCGGCACCTGAGCGGAGGCCGGAATGACAACGCATGCCGCTACAGCCGCCACCAAAGCCCAGCCGGAAACAGAAATGCGTTTCATACCATCATCCTTTACGGCTTCCAGGCTTCGTAATCACCTGTTGTTTTTGAGCGCTCGGCCTCGGCGTTCATGGAACCCGGCGGAAATTGGGCATAGGGCGTACCGCTCATGTTCGGCAGGTGCGGTTTTTCCCAGGCCTTGCGACGCAGCGGTTCTTCCGACGGCGGTACGTCATAGGTATAGTGCATCCAGCCATGCCAGTCCGGTGGAATTTTTGATGCATCCGCATAGCCTTTATAAAGAACCCAACGACGCTTGCGGCCCGTATCATAGGAATTTTTCGCGGTACGGTCTTCGTAATAACGATTACCGAACTCATCCGTACCAACCTGCCGACCGCGCTTGCCAATCGTGAACAGGGTGCCCAGGGTGGCGCCGTTCCACCAGGTGAAGGAGGGAGCGAGAAAATTAAGCAACCATTGCATCGTTTTATCCTTGCGTGGAACCCATCACGGCCCCGAAACCTGCCTGTATCTATAGTGAGGCTCCAGACCAAGGTAAAGCGGGCACGAAAAATATTCGTCCAGCATATTCGAAGCGTGATTTATCAACATATTGTGGATTAATGCCACTCACCACACCAGATTTATTGATGCTTTATTAATTTAACGCTACATCTGGGGGTAAGGCCTCTCAAAACCAAGGATAACGGCATGCCGTATCAGCTTCCAGCCCTGCGTGCGCGCGTTAGTAAGTCTGATCTGGAACGGCGCGAAATAGAACGGACAAACGGATTCACCGAGACTTTATGTCCGCGTGACCTAACCTCGGCTCAGGCGGAAGCCTGGCTGGATTGGGCTGATTCGCTACCATGTGACCTGCCGGGAGGTGCCGGCACTATATCCGTGAATACCGAAGACCTCGCTTTCAACGGGGCACTGGCGCGCTACGCACACCGTCTTGCGCAATGGGGACTGAGGCTTGGATATTTTCCTGATGACACCACCGCTACAGAATTCGCAGATATTTTGGAAGCAACACTTTTATCGGGTATGGCGGCGCCGGCTACCGGATTGAGTTCCGGACATCGCATACATCCTACGGCCGGCGATTGGCTGCCGGAACCCGCTGACAGTGCCCCGCTTTATCTTGACGATCATGCGTGCCAAAATACTATCAGGCAGCTTCTCGTTGAAGCCCGCGCCAGATCACTATCGGCCGCCGCACAGACCCGTCTGGCCCAGGCGCTGAACGACATTACCAGTGCCATCCAGCGTGCCGAAGGCGCCCAGCGCGCCAGTCTGAAACACAATACGGCTCTTGCGCGTGCGGCCGCCAATGCCCGGCGTTTGGGGGCGTCTGATGCTTTGATCGCGCGGCAAATCCAATTGAATGACGGCGTAATGCCACTGGATTGGTCGCGTACACCTGCGCCGGGCGGTGAAAGGCAGCGCCTGCGGGTATTGATTGGTCAGCGCGATCTCCTGAGCGCGGGTGATCCCACAGCGACGCTGGCGGCGGAAACAGCCCTCGAAACCAGCAGCTTGCATGTCGTTTTTTCACCTCAGGATGCTGAATTCCTGGAAGCGCAAAATTTCTGTGCCCGCGCGGCAATCAATGTTGAGTCCCTTATCACGGAAGATGGCGTTTTCGATGTTGATGCCTTTATTGAGGTCGCCGGGCTGTGGACCCTGGCACTCGATATCGAAGCCGCGATTGGCTTTTCCGATACGCTGAATGATAGCATCCGCCGATCCGCAACCCGTCCCGTGGCCCTGACTATTGCCGGACTGGGTGAGGCCATAATGAGCCAGGGCCTGAGTTTAAATGAAGCGGCGGGCATTGATATGGCCATCCATATTTTTGCTCTGTTAGAAGCGGCCGCCGTCCATGCGTCGGCTTCGCTTGCGGCGCAGATGGCGCCCTACGCCACCTTCCCTAATGATAAGGCGGAGCAGACTGATCGCCTCAGCCAGCGTCTTTACCGGATAACCGCACTAAAGGGTCATGCTGATTTAAAATCCGCCGCCCTTGACCTGACTCAGTCTGCCCTGAAACTGGTCAAGACAAGCGGCTTGCGCAATGTTCAGGTCACCGCTCTGTTTGACGACCCAGACCTGTCGCTTCGCCTGGGTGTTTCCATGGGAGACAAGGGCGTTGTTGATCTCTTGACCGTGATGGAAACCGATGATGGCGTCCTTGTACCGACAATTAAGTCATGTGTTATCAGGGGCCTGAACGCCATTTCTCAAGATTGGGGCGATGTGCGCGGCGTTCTGCTTGGCAGCCGCAGCCTGATCGATGCACCGCATATCAATATCGCCAGTCTGAAATCCAAAGGCTTGAGCGAGTTCGAACTCAATCGTCTGGAATCGGCCCTGCTCACCTCATCATCATTGGCAGAGGTATTTTCTGTCCGCCATATTGATGAGGCCTTTATCCAGGACATCTGGGGCCTGAGTGAAAGCGATCTCTCCGATCCGGCCCTTAACTTGTTGGGAATTATGGGTTTCTCCTCAAACGAAATTGAGGAAGCCTCGGCATATATATTCGGTCGCAATAACGCTGAAGCCCTACGCCAGATTTCAGATAAAACCTGGCAATTGCTCGCGCCGCTGGGTCGCAAGGCACAAATGCATGTGCGCCAATCAATTGAAAGCCTGATCGATGCCCCCGCCACGGCGCCTTTTCATCTGGCGTGGAATCAGGGCGTTTCCGACGTTATGAAAATCTATTCGCGGGCCGCCAGTTCGGATCTGCGCGCGGTTTCAGTTATTCGGGCCGACGCGCCGTCTGATTTCTCTCTAGATATTCCCGAAGTTGACGAAACCCCGAAGCGTCCGGTGCCTGAACCAGGCATTGAAAAGCCCGTGCCCCGCATTATTGAAAAGATTGTTGAACGCGAGCGTACCCGCACCAAACTGCCGGATCGCCGCAAAGGCTATATCCAAAAAGCCGGTGTGGGCGGACATAAGGTCTATATTCATACGGGCGAGTATGAGGATGGATCGATCGGTGAAATTTTCATTGACATGCACAAGGAAGGCGCCGCCTTCCGTTCACTGATGAATAATTTTGCCATCGCCATCTCGATAGGCCTGCAATACGGGGTGCCGTTGGAAGAGTTTGTCGAGGCCTATGTGTTTACACGCTTCGAACCCGCCGGCCCGGTTACCGGCAATGATCGTGTTAAATCGGCAACCTCTATCCTGGACTACATTTTCAGGGAATTGGCGATTTCCTATCTTAACCGCGACGATCTTTCCAATGCCGATCCGGCTGAATTGAATGCCGATGGCTTAGGGCAAGGTTATTTCCATGGCGATGATTTGCCTGAGACAGATAATGTACCCATTAACGCCATGCCGGCTTCGCAGCTGATCTCAAAAGGTTTCGCCCGCGGCACAGCCACTGATAATCTGGTGGTCGTGCCATTTGGCAATCGTAAAAAATCGGAAGCGGTTAACCAGACGTTTGACAAAAATGATATAGAGGAACGGTAGCGGGGCGCTACTGGCCCTTCCCTTGCTGGTCTTCCGGCAATCTGCGCCCAATCAGCGCCAAATCAGCGAAGGTGTCCTTTTATGAAACATATAGTCCTGGCGCTTCTGGCTGCCTCTCTCATCAGCGCCCCTGCCCTGGCGCAAAATGCCGCTCAGGTTTCAAGCGCTCAAAACGGGGCAAGCTGCCCCCACTGCAATCTTTTTCAGGCCGATTTCAACAATCGCAACCTGAAGAACAAGAACTTTGCCGGTGCCCGCCTGCGTCAATCAGATATGGGTCTGGGCATTTTCAACGGGACTAACTTCGCCGGCGCCGACCTGCGTGACATCAATGCCTCCGCCGCCCTGTTCGGTCGGGCCAATTTCGCCGGCGCCAACCTGACCAATGCCAATTTCGTCGGGGCCTATCTGGAACACGCCAATTTCAAAGGCGCCATCCTCAGCGGCGTGAATTTCTCCGGTGCGGAAATGGGATCGGCCACGGGCCTGACCCAGCGCCAGATGGACCAGACCTGTGGAGACGCGGCGACGGAACTGCCAAGTGGTCTGCGTATTCCGGTGTGTGTCATTCACTAACTTGTGGGGCGTGGGGTCCGTGACCCCACATCTTCTTTTCTCCAACAAAAAAGCCCCGCCTTAAAGGCGAGGCTTTTTTGTTGGAAGACAACTTGGGGCCACAGGCGCAAGACCCCATAAGCTAGCTGACCTTGATCGGCATCTGCGTGCGGATATGCAGTTCTTTCAACTGCTTGTCGAGCACATCCGATGGCGCGCTCATCATTACGTCCTGGCCCTGCTGGTTCAGCGGGAAAGCAATGACTTCACGGATGGCCTGCTGCCCCGCCAGCAACATGACGATACGGTCAATGCCTGGCGCCAGACCACCGTGCGGCGGCGCGCCATATTTGAAGGCGTTCAACATGCCACCGAACTGCGATTCTACGAAGGCTTCATCATAGCCGGCGATCTCGAAGGCCTTCAGCATGATATCCTGCTTGTGGTTCCGGATAGCGCCGGAGCAGAGTTCGTAGCCGTTACAGACGATATCGTATTGATAGGCCAGGATGTCGAGCGGGTCCTTGGTTTGCAGGGCTTCCATCTCGCCCTGCGGCATCGAGAACGGATTGTGCGAGAAATCGACCTTCTTTTCGTCCTCGTTGTATTCAAACATCGGGAAATCGACGATCCAGCAGAACTTGAACTGGTCTTCATCGACCAGACCGAGATCAGTGCCGACCTTGGTGCGCGCCGATCCGGCAAACTTGTAGAAGACCTTCGGATCACCCGCTACGAAGAAGGCGGCATCGCCCTGCCCCAGACCCAATTGCGCCATCAACGCATTGGTGCCGTCCTGACCGAGATTCTTGGCGATCGGGCCACCCCATGCCCCCAGATCCTCTGACCAGAAGATATAGCCGAGGCCCGGCTGGCCTTCGCCCTGCGCCCACGAATTCATGCGGTCACAGAAGGCGCGTGACCCGCCCTTCGGCGCCGGAATACCCCATACGGCATTGGCAGGATTTTCAAGGATACGTGCGAACAGGCCAAAGCCGCCGCCGCGGAACTGTTCGGACACGTCCTGCATTTCGATCGGATTGCGCAGGTCCGGCTTGTCGGAGCCGTATTTGGCGATCGATTCCCGGTAAGGGATGCGTACAAACGGATAGGCCGAGACGCGCTTGCCTTCGCCGAACTCGGTAAACAGGCCATGCATCAGCGGTTCGATGGCAGCGAACACGTCTTCTTGCGTGACGAAGCTCATTTCCACGTCGAGCTGGTAGAATTCCAGGCTGCGGTCGGCGCGCAGGTCCTCATCGCGGAAGCACGGCGCGATCTGGAAGTAGCGGTCGAAACCGGATACCATCAACAATTGCTTGAACTGCTGCGGCGCCTGCGGCAGGGCGTAGAACTTGCCGGCATGGAGACGCGACGGCACCAGGAAGTCGCGCGCGCCTTCCGGTGATGACGCCGTCAGGATCGGAGTCTGGTACTCCAGGAACCCCTGATCAACCATGCGCTGGCGAATGGAATGGATCACGCGCGAACGCAGGACAATGTTTTTGTGCAGGGTTTCGCGGCGCAGATCGAGAAAGCGGTTCTTCAGGCGGATTTCTTCCGGATATTCCGGCTCACCGAAAACTGGCAGAGGCAGTTCAGCGGCTTCCGACAGAACCTCAACATCCGCAACATAAACTTCGACGTCGCCGGTCGGCAGATTGGCGTTGATCGTGGCGGCCTCACGCGCCACCACCTTGCCGTCAATACGGATCACGCTCTCGGCGCGCAGGCGCTCGACCTTGGCAAAACCCGGCGACGACGGATCGAAAACCAGTTGGGTCAGGCCGTAATGGTCACGCAGATCGATGAACAGAAGGCCGCCGTGGTCGCGTTTGCGGTGAATCCAGCCCGACAGACGCGTTTGAGAACCGGCGTCGGAAGCGCGCAGGGCGCCACAGGTATGGGAGCGATAAATATGCATGTGAAAGCCGATGGAGTAAGGAATTTCGTTGCGCCGTAGGGCACATGATGCG
>CAMLIY010000123.1 GCA_946480125.1 uncultured Asticcacaulis sp. | reverse complement strand
TTGAGGATGTGTAGCGCCTTGATATCACTTTTCAAAGGGTTTTATGGAGCACTTGCGGCCAAAGTGCGGCGGAAGATCGTCAGGTGTGATATCTGGGACAGGCGCGGGAATACCAGTGGCGAAATCCGGCAAAAAGACTTATGTGGAAACCATGAACGCCGCTCCCTCTCCCTTGGCCCGTCCCTTGAAGGTTTATCTCGCCACGCCGCGGGGCTTTTGCGCGGGTGTCGACCGCGCCATACAGATCGTCGAACGCGCCATCGCGCGTTACGGTGCGCCCGTCTATGTCCGCCATGAAATTGTGCATAACAAGCATGTGGTCGATCGTTTAAAAGGTCTGGGCGCCATCTTCGTCAAGGAACTCGACCAGTGCCCACCGGATCGTCCGGTCGTCTTTTCCGCGCATGGTGTGCCTAAATCGGTGCCGCTTGATGCACAAAACCGCCAGATGTTCTATCTCGATGCCACCTGCCCTTTGGTTTCCAAGGTCCATGTCGAAGCCGAGCGCCACCACAGTGAAGGCCGTGAAATTATCCTGATCGGTCACGCCGGCCATCCGGAAGTCATCGGTACAATGGGCCAACTACCCGAAGGTACGGTCAGGCTGATCGAAACGGTCGAACAGGCCCGCGAATTTATGCCCACTGATCCGGAAAATCTCGCCTTCGTCACCCAAACCACCCTGTCTGTGGATGATACGGCTGAAATCGTCGGCGCCCTTCAGGCGCGTTTCCCGTCTATCGCCGTACCGCACAAGGAAGATATTTGCTACGCCACCACCAACCGCCAGGATGCGGTCAAGCAGGTGTCAGGCGATTGCGATCTGGTGCTGGTCATCGGCTCGGCCAAATCGTCCAATTCGCAGCGCCTGGTCGAGGTTGCCCTGCGCGCCGGTGCGAAAGCCGCCTATCTGGTCGATGACGCCTCGCATGTCGACTGGGCCTGGTTTGATGGTGTAGAAGTGCTGGGCATTTCCGCCGGAGCCTCGGCGCCGGAAAACCTGATCGAAGAACTGGTGGCAACCGTTTCCGCCCGTTTCGATGCCGAAATAATCGAAAATAGTGGCATACGCGAAACCGTCACCTTCAAGCTGCCCAAGGCCGTCGCCTGAGCATGAGCGAACGCACTCACGTCATTCTGTATACGGACGGCGCCTGTAAAGGTAATCCAGGCCCCGGCGGCTGGGGCTGCATCCTGATGTCGGGGCTGCATGAGAAAGAGCTCTACGGCTACGAACCGCAGACCACAAACAACCGCATGGAACTAATGGCCGCCATCGCCGGCCTTGAAGCCCTGAAAAAGCCATGCGACGTAAAGCTCTATATCGACAGCCAATATGTGCTTAAGGGCATGACCGAGTGGATCAAGGGCTGGAAAGCGCGTGGCTGGAAGACAGCCGACAAGAAGCCGGTAAAAAATGACGACCTGTGGATACGCCTGGATGCGGCCTGCCAGCCGCACAAGATCAAGTGGATCTGGGTCAAGGGCCATGCCGGCAACGAGATGAACGAGCGTGCCGACCAACTTGCCAATAAGGGCATCGAAGAAGCCCGCGCCCGCGCCTGAATTATATTTTCGTTTCTTTAACCTCCGTTAGCCCTGATGTGGCATGATGGCCTTCGACAGAATGTCAGCGGAGCGGTGGTTCAAGAATGAACTCCATAAATACCAATATTGGCGCCATGGTCGCCCTGCAGAATCTGAATGCGATCAACAGAGATCTTCAGACGACGCAGAATCGCATCTCTACCGGATTAAAAGTGGCCAGCGCCAAGGATGACGGCGCCACCTGGGCCATCGCCCAGAAGCAGCGCTCCACCGTCTCATCGCTCGATGCGGTGAAAGAGTCGCTGTCGCGCAATGCCTCTGTGATCGATGTCGCCCTGACCGCCGGGGAATCTGTATCGGACCTGCTCTCCCAGCTGCGCGACAAGGCGCTTGAGGCTTCGGATACCTCGCTTGATTCCACTGCCCGCAGCGCTTTGCAAAATGATTTCGTCGCCATTCGTAACCAGATCACCAAAACCCTTTCCAATGCGGGCTTCAACGGCATTAACCTGCTTGACGGCTCCAAATCATCCATTGCCGCCCTGGCCAATGCTGAAGGCACCAGCCGCCTGACCGTGGCGGCGCAGAATATGTCGCTTGGCGGCTCGATCGTCACCCTGGCGGCCAATGCCGATTTCACCACCGCCAGTTCGGCAGCCGCCTTGCTCACCACGCTCGATTCCTCGATCAATAACGTTTCGGCGGCCCTGGCCCGGCTAGGCACCTCGTCAAAGTCACTTGATACCCACCTGACTTTCATCGGAAAACTTCAGGACACCATCACCGCCGGCATCGGGAACCTGGTAGATGCCGATCTGGCGAAAGAGAGCGCCCGGCTCCAGTCCCTTCAGGTCAGACAGCAACTGGCGATCCAGATGCTGTCCATTTCGGCCCAGTCCCAGTCCTGGGTGCTCAGTCTCTTCCGCTAAATGAGCTTCATATCCCTTTTGAACCGCCGCCAGTTGCGGACATAGTGTGCCGCTGAATGGGTAAGCTTGCCAATCTGTTCCGGCGTCAGTTCGCGCGCCACCCGCGCTGGCTGGCCGATCAGCAGCACGCCATCGGGATATGCTTTGCCTTCCGGCACCAGCGCACCCGCGCCGACGATGGTATTTCTGCCGATCTTCGCCCGTGCCAGGATTACCGCGCCAATACCGATCAGGCTGTTATCGCCGATATCGCAACTATGGACCATCGCCTTGTGACCAACCGTCACATCATCACCGATAGTCAGCGGCAGGCCATCATCGGAATGCAGCACCGCCCCATCCTGGATATTGCTGCGGCAACCGATAGTTACGGGATCATTGTCACCACGCACAACGGCGCAAAACCATATGCTGGCGTCCTCACCGAGGGTCACATCACCGATGATATCGGCCGAAGGCGCGATCCAGAAGCGATCATCTGCCGGCAGTTTCGGCGCCTTGCCGCCCAGTGCATAAATGGCCATTTTCGCTGCCTTTTTCTCCGGCATTTCCGATTGGTTCTTTATGACGCATTTGCGAAATTATTGAAAGTGGCCGGCGCGGTTAAGATATCGCTAACCATCCTCAGCGAATCTGATAGCGTCGTTACAGGCAGGAGAATCAGTGCTCTCCTTCCGGTTCGGCATCACAGTTAAGGTTTCAGCCTTAGAGGTAATCAGTGGCAATTCGGGTTGCGTTTTCATCCCTTGCTTCTCCCCCACCGCCCCCTTATGGCGATGGCATATCCTCTGGCTGTTGCCGGATTTCCTCCCCCAACCGCGTATCCGTTACACAAAGGCGAGCCACTTATGGCGTCGCCTTTTTTCATGTTCTTTTTTAAGGAGCCCACCATGACCAAGCGAGCCGCCAAACGTTTCTTGCGCGAAGGCAATCTGGATGCGGAGCAATTCGCGCCAGAGACAAAAGTGCGCCGGCTGAATGTGCATGGTGCCGGCGTTAACGGCGGCTGGTCACCCAGCGGCCCCGCCAATGAGGATCGCGACCAGTCCTACATCAAGACCATCAAACCGAAATCCGAAGGTCAGGCCGCCCTGATGGCCGCTATTGATGAAAAAAACCTTGTGCTGGCGCTGGGACCAGCAGGCACCGGTAAGACCTACCTCGCCATCGCCAAGGCCGTCGAGGCGCTCGAAGCCGGCAAGGTTGGACGTATCGTGCTATCGCGTCCCGCCGTCGAAGCCGGCGAATCGATCGGTTTCCTGCCGGGCGACATGGAAGACAAGCTGGCCCCCTATCTGCGGCCACTTTATGATGCCCTCACCGACCGGATCAGCATGAAGCGCGTCAAGGCGCTGATGGCCGAAGGCCTGATCGAAATCGCGCCGGTCGGCTATATGCGCGGCCGCACACTCAACAACGCCTTCGTGGTCATCGACGAAGCGCAGAACTGCACCTATGTCCAGCTCAAGATGCTGCTGACCCGCCTGGGCTGGAACTCGACCATGGTCGTCACCGGCGATCCGGCGCAAAGCGATCTCCTGCCTGGTATTTCCGGCCTGGGGGATGTCGCCGACAAGTTCGAGGCGGTCGACACCATCGAAGTGGTGCGGCTGAAGGATAAGGACATCGTGCGCCATCCGCTGGTGGCACAGATGCTGGGCGTGCTGTAGGCGCAGCAAACAACGTCCGGGGAAAGAGACGGCGGGTCTTCAGCCCGCCGTTTTTTTTGCCCTATGACTTGCCGGGCTCCATCCATGATTATCTTGGTTTATGTGGCCGTAATAACAGTTGTGGGTTACATACCCCTGCCCGCTCCTAGCGCTTCATCACCCGCACATCATGCCAGTTCGGCTGGAAGTACCACACCTTGGCGTCGTGAGCCGTAATAACGATGCGGTGCTCCCCTCGCCACCTGACAGAAAGGTCGGGCAATTTTTCCGGATTACCGGCATCAAATACCGCCACCGCGGTGGCCCCGTTCAAAAAGCCCTGTGTACGGCGCATCAGCACCTTCTCTACCGCCGATGATCCTATGCATTTGCGCCGGACAATCTCCGCCTGATAATGACCAGTCGGTGATTTTATGTCATCAAGATGATCTTCGACGCATAGCCCTAAATGATTGCAGCCGGATAGGGTGAGGCCACAGGCCGCAAAAATAACAAACCTTGACGTGCCAGTGCACATGCTTGTGGGCAATGCCCCTCCTGCGCGGACAGCTTACCGCGAGGGGAAGGTTACGCCGCAAGTCTTAATATTTTCAACAGGCTGTGGATATGCCGTCATGATGCCATGCCGCCTGTTTACTTTACGCTTACAACCCAACTGAAAACACGTATTTTTTCACTATCTGTTACGCGGCATGCTTGTTGATAAAAGGAGCGCACGTTATGGATATCTATGCCTATATTGTTCGCGATCATCGTAAACTGGCCGGTCTCATGGATGACCTGATGGCCATTCGTCTGCCCGCCGTTCGTCAGACATTGTTCGATCAGATCCGGGTTGAATTGTCGGCTCACAGCGATGCTGAGGAACGTACTTTTTACGCCAGTCTGGAACATGCCACCCAAACCCAGGAAATGAACGACAAGCTTGAGCATTCCGAGCATGAGCATCATGAGATCAAATCCCTGCTCCACGTTCTTAGCCGGCTATCGATCAGCACGGAGGAATGGATGGAGAAGTTCGGCGAACTGAAATTCGCCGTGGAGCATCATGTCGCCAAGGAGGAAGGCGAGATTTTCCCGCGCGCCAAAGAGGTCATCTCTCCGCTCGACGCCCATCGCCTGGCTTTGCAGATGGATGCGCTGAAGCAACAAATTCTCGCCGGTCACGTCGCTCCGGTCGCTTAGGTCTACCTATAAACAGACCTGCGCAGGACGACCGGCAGCACCAGCAGATAAAGCCCAGCGCCGATAATCCAGACCAGGCCCGGAAATATATGCCGCGTAAGGAAATATAGGTTGAGCATCAGTACCGGCCCGATAATCGCCGCCAGACCTTGCAGACTGGCCAGCACACCCTGAAGCTGGCCCTGACGATCTTCACTGACCTGTTTGGAAATAACCGACATAAATACGCTGGGCCCTATGCCACCGAGGCTGAGGAACGGGATCAGCAGCCAGATGATCGCCCCCTTGGTGACCAGACCGAGCGCCAGATAACATGACATATCGGCCACTATCCCTACCAGCAAAGCCCCCCGCTCGCCGAGACGCCTGGTAATTGGTCCGACCAGGAAAGCCTGCGCCAAGGCATGAAACAGCCCAAATAAAGTCAGGGACAGTCCGACTGTGATCCCCTGCCAGTTATAGCGTTGCTCAACATAAAGCACCCAGACGCTGCCGGCAATTTCGCCGATAATGGCGAACAGACCACCCGCCACAAGTAAGGCCATGATCCCCTTGAAAGCGGTGATATCCTTAAGTGGCGACAGCGGATTGAGCTTTTCCGTACTGGGCACAACGGCGCGCGATTCCGGCATGACAAACAGGCACATGAGCAGGTTGACAACGGCAAGCGCCGCCGCCGCCGCGAACGGCCACATCAGTCCGGCTTCGCGCAGCAAACCACCCGCCGCCGGCCCCAGGATAAAGCCTATGCCCATGCAGGCGTTCAACTGGCCGAACCGTTTGGCGCGGTCTTCCGGCGATGAAATATCAGTGAGATAGGCCATGGCGACCGACATATTGGAACCCGTGATCCCGGCTATGGCACGCGCTACGAACAAAATCCATAAAGGCGGCAGGCAGGCCATGACGGCATAGTTGACCGCTGTGCAGACGAGTGAGGCGATCAACACCGGCTTGCGGCCGACATGATCGCTCCAGCCGCCCAACAAAGGGGCGAAAAGAAACTGCATTAGCGCGTAGAGCGACAGGAACAGTCCGTAGGCGAGGCCTACCGTTGCCCCGGCTTTTGTGGCGCCGAACAAATCCGGCAGGACCGGCAGCACCAGCCCAATACCGGCCATATCGAGCATGACGGTCAGATAGACAGTGAACAGAGGCAAACGAGACGTTTTCATAAAATTTATCACCGATAAGTTATTTATCGGTGATAAGGTTACGCCATTATCAAGTCAAGGTGAAAATGAAACTCGACAAATCGACCATAATAGACGCGGCGCTCGACCTGCTGAATGAGGTCGGCATCGACGCCCTCTCTACGCGCGCCCTCGCGCAGAAGCTGGGCGTCCAGCAGCCGGCGCTTTATTGGCATTTCAAGAACAAGCGCGCCCTGCTCGATGCGTTGAACGCCGAACTGCTGACGCGTTACGATGCCTGTGAACCCATGCCTGGTGAAACCTGGCAATCGTTTCTCCGCCGCAATGTCAGTGCGTTTCGCCATGCCCTCCTCAGCGTACGCGATGGCGCACGCCTGCACGCCGGCACCGAAGCCGATCCGGAAAATCTGGAAAAGATCGAGGCCATGATGGTCTTCATGGTCGATCAGGGCCTGGCGCCCGCTGACGTCATGGCGCTGAATATCGCCACCAGCCGCTATGTCGTTGGCTGCGTGCTGGAGGAGCAGAGCGAACCGCCCTCGGCCGAACGTACGGCCGCGCTGGATACCCGCGCCGCCGCCTTCCCGGCCTTGGCGGCGGGTATCGCCAGCTATCGCAACAACAGCCCGGAAGCGCACTTTCTGGCTGGTCTTGACCTGTTGATCGCTGGCTTTGAAGCGAGATATGCTGGTCGGACTACACCGCCGCCGGCTTCACAAACATCTTCGCCAGTGCCCAATAGCTGAGGGCGGCAACGAAAAAGGCTGGCAGGGTGGCGCCGACCGCCGGCAACAGGCTGAGGAAAGAATAATAGGTGGTCACGCCCGCCGCCCAGGCCGCAAAAGCGCTGAGATGCACTCCATACGTAAAGCCATACACACCTGAGATGCGGATGAGATCGTTCGCCTCAATCTGTCGCTTGCGGATGACAAAATGATCGACCAGCAAAACGCCATAGAGCGGCGTGAAAACAGAGCCGATCATATAAAGAAAGGTCATGAATTCGGCCATAGGAACCAACAGGGCGATCAGGGTACACAGAAAGCCGAATCCGATCACCAGATGGCGGATGCGGAAATGCAGCAATGATCCCAGAGACGTCGCCGCCGAAAAAATATCGGCAAAGACATTGTCAGTTTCGTCGATCAGGATCAGCAGCAGGGCCAGTCCGCCGCCGGTGGTCGCCAGCGCCGACAGCAGCATCTGATCGGGATTGCCGGCCGCCATCAGGGCATAGGCGGCGCCGAGCGCGAAAAACCAGATATTGGCCAGCAGATAGCCAAGCGTCGATCCCTTGAAAACCGCGCCGGGAGACTTGCCGAAACGCGCATAGTCGGCGATCAGGGGCAACCACGACAGCGGCATGGCGATCACCAGATCAATGCCGCCGCCGAGCGATAGCGAACCATTACCCTTACGCGTAAAGGCTTCGGCCAGATTGTGATCAGCCAGCAGCGCGTAAGTCATCCACCCGGCACCAGCCAGCAGCAGCCAGATGCCCCAGTGGCGCAGGAAGCGGCGAATAAAACTCAGCGGCCCCAGAAAAGCCAGCCCCGTTGCTGCCGCGCCGAAGACCAGGGTCCACAGGATCGGCAAGGTAAAGTGGAAGGTGTTGGTCGAAAGGGTGTTTGCGGCATCGCGCATGGCGATGATCTCGAATGCCCCCCAGCCAACAAGTTGGATGACATTGAGGATCGCCGCCACTGAAGCGCCGCGAATGCCGAGCGTCGGCCGAAGCGCGCCCATGGTCGACAGCCCGGTATCCGCCCCGACCACACCCGCCAGCCCCAGCAATACGGCACCCGCCACGCTGCCAATAACGATGGCGATCAGGCCCTCGGTCAGCGACAGGCCGGGCACGAGGTAAGCCCCCGCTTGCAACACCAGCAGGCCAATACCGAGCGAGAACCACAGGGAGAAACTATCCCGCAGGGTCAGGCTGCGCTTTTCCGCCGGTACCGGCACAAGCGGGTCATAGGCGTCCTCGTCGGAAAGATCGGTCATGGGGGCAAGCTTCTGGAATCAGGAAAAGCTCATCCATAACAGAGCCAAAAGGTTCCGCCTATCGATTGCCGCCGATCAGATCGCCCAGACCACCCAGCACAGACCCTTCGCCACGATTGGGCCCGGCGCCGCCGATTGCAGCGCCGATGCGCCCAGCCAGACGCGCAAATGGCAGAGACTGCACCCACACCTTGCCTGGACCGGTCAATTGCGCGAAAAAGACCCCCTCCCCGCCGAACACCATCGATTTGACACCGCCAGCCTGAATCAGGTCGAAATCCACCGTATCGGTAAAGGCGGCCACGCAGCCGGTATCGACGTGAAGCTGCTCACCCGCTTTCAGTTCACGCTCGATGACCATGCCGCCGAACTGCACGAACACCCAGCCGTCGCCCTCGAGCTTCTGCATGATGAAGCCTTCGCCACCGAACAGGCCGGTCATG
>CAMLIY010000122.1 GCA_946480125.1 uncultured Asticcacaulis sp. | reverse complement strand
CCATCAGATTGTTATAGAGGTCGGTTTCGGCCGCATTAAATCCGTTGGCAGGGAACAGCGACATCAGCGTGGCGACACCGCGCTGCACCAGATGGATACTGGTCGATTCCAAGGGTTCGATAAACCCGGAGGCCAGGCCGAGGGCCACGACATTCTTGTTCCATGACAAGCGGCGACGGCCCGTTTTGAAGCGCAAGTGCCGCGGCGCCGCCAGCACTTCGGCATCGAGATTAGACATGAGCTCGGCTTCGGCCGCGTCATCATCGATGAACTGACTGCAATAGACATGACCATTGCCCGTGCGGTGCTGCAAGGGAATGCGCCAGCGCCAGCCGGCGGTTCCGGCGGTCGAGCGCGTATAGGGCACAGGCGGTCCGGCATTGGCGGTCGGCACGGCTATCGCCCGGTCCATCGGCAGCCAGTGCGACCAGTCGATATAGCCGGTATGCAGGGCTTCCTCGATCAACAGACCGCGAAAACCGGAGCAGTCGATAAAAAGATCACCCTGCACATGACGGCCATCCGACAGTTCGAGGGTCTCGACAAAGCCGGTTTCGCTATTGAGCGCCACATGGGTGATCCGTCCATCCATATGTTCGACACCGCGTTCAAGCGACAATTCACGCAGAAGCGCCGCATAAAGCGTGGCGTCGAAATGCAGGGCGTAGGACATCTTCGACAGGACGTTGCGCGTATCATCCGACGGGCGCGCGAACTTGCCGGCATAGGCCGCCAGGGTCGGCAGCGAATAATCGGAAAGCGCGCCCTCGCCGGCCCTCAGCCAATGGTGATGAAACTGCACGCCGCCCATGTCTGAGCCGCAACTGCCGAACGGGTGAAAATAGGTCTCGCCCAGGGCGCCCCAGTTCCGAAACTCGATGCCCAGCTTGTAGGTGGCCTGAGTCCTGCGAACCAGGTCTTCCTCATCGATCCCCAGCATGGCGTTCAATTGCAAAATTGGCGGTATGGTCGCTTCGCCAACGCCGACCGTGCCGATTTCTGACGAATCGACCACGCAGACCGACACCTTATCGGCAGCCAGGCTGGAGGACAGCACGGCGGCAGCCATCCATCCGGCGGTCCCGCCGCCGACAACAATCACACGCTTTACGGTCTGATCAGACATTTGAAAAATCACAGGCAGAGTGTTGAAATTTACAATGACCTAGCACTTATTTTAAAGTGACGGCCAGGTTTTACGCGCGCGCCAAAGATCAGCGCTGTGGCCGATATCTCAAAACAGGCAAGCGTCCGCGGACAGATAGCCGCAGACGCTTGCCCGATTGACTCCGGTCGAATATGCCGGTCAAATCATAAACCAGCCATATTTATCAGTAGCTTAAGCGAAGTCTGGCCGATACGCGGCGGTCATTCATCTGGTAGTTACGCAGATATATTTCCTTGCTGAAATAGCTCCTCTGCACCGTATTGGTCAGGTTCTGCCCATCGATAGTGATCGAGACATGCGGATTGATGTCGTAACTGATCGACGCATCCAGCGAGCCATACGCCTTGAAATAGACCGGCAGGGAAGCGGCGCCGACTTCAGTGGTCGAGTCGAGATACTTATCGCGCCAGTTATAAGCGATGCGACCGTTCCAGCCATATTTGTCGTAGAGGACCATGAGGTTGTAGCTGTTTTTTGACAGATTGATCAGCGGCACGGTCACCTGGGTGGCAGAACCAATCGAGGTTGAGGCCAGAATGCCGGCATCGCTGTCCGCCAGGGTATAGTTGGCTGCGATGCCCAGACCGGAAAGCGGTCCGGGCAGGAAGTCAAAGAACTTCTGTCCGCCGATTTCAAAACCCTTGACGCTGCCCTCGGTCACATTGGTTATTGCCGAATAATCAAACTGGACAACGCCGACGTTGGGCACATCTTCCGTTCTGGTGAAGCTTCGCGTCGCAATCAGGTCATGAAGCTGCTTATTAAAGACGGTGATGTAGGCATAGCTGTCCTTGGTGAAATACCATTCCAGCGCCGCATCATAAGAGGTGACGCGTTCCGGCTTCAGGTCCGGATTGCCGGAGACAGATCCAGATCCCTGATACGGATTGGTGACGGGGTCATAGGGCGCGTTCAGATTGACCGTATTTGGCAGGGCGTTGGTGTCGGTATAGTTGGGCGACAGGTTAAAGCTCGGATTGATCTGGTTGAAATCCGGACGGTAGATATTTTTCGACACGGCAAAACGCAATTGGATGGCATGTGTCAGGTGCATGCGCAAATTCAGGCTGGGCAGCCAGAAATCATACTTGCGCCCACCGGTATAGGGCGTGACCACGGATTCGCTGGTGGGATTGGCGCCGCCTGACGTGCGATAGCTCAGTATTTTGAAGCCTTCCGCCGATTCATCCGTGCTGACATACCGCAGACCGGCATTGCCATCGAAGTTTACCTGATAATCCCCGATCGTCCAGGTACCGAAATCCGATCCGAAGCCCGCCCGCATGTAGAAGGCGATGTCCTTTTCCTGTTCGGTACTGGTCGTCGATTGATTTGGATTATTCAGATCACCAAAG
Organism: uncultured Asticcacaulis sp.; assembly: GCA_946480125.1. Next base: position 6,441 of record CAMLIY010000122.1, on the reverse strand, counting down.
CCGATATCCTGGCCACTGATCGCCTTAACGTCGGCAAAGGCCTGTGAGGGATCAAGGGCATGCGACAACTTCCACTGCCAGACCGGACCAAAGACCTGATTGCCGGCCTTGCCGCGGAACAGAGTGGCCTGACCCGGATTCAACTCAATGAAGTCCATATGGTCGGAGACCTTGTAGCAGTTATCCGCCGAGGACCAGTTGGCGCAGGTGCCACCGATGGTTTGCCAGTTATTGATATTGGTGTCGCGGTTAATCGCGGTTTTACGTGAATACCGGGCACCGGCGCTTAATTTGTGGAAGAAGCCGTTGTCGAAATCCCAGGTCAGGTCGGCCTTGATGGAATCGTCTGTCGCCGTGTTGCGGACGCGATCCGGCTGAATGGCTGTGAAACCGTAATTGTCCGGATTACTGAAAAAGTCCGGATTGTCGGACAGCTGCACCGGATACTCGCCGGAATTGTCGAAGGTATAGTTATAGGTCTGGTTGAACAGGCCGGCCACGCCATTCGTCGAGGTATAGGGATTGATCGTCAGATTGACCGAGTCCTGATTGACCTCAGCATCGAGATGCTCATAATCGAGGACGAGGTGCAGATTGTCGCGCAGCGCCCATTTCATACCTGTGGTGAACTGGGTCGTGCGCGTGTTGCGGCGGCTGGCATATGTCACATCGGAGCCGCCTGGATTGGCCAGCGAACCGGAGAGGGCAACGCCATCGACCACCTGGAAGTCACCCACGGGCGCGGCGCCCTGATCGGTGGCGAAATAGGAAACGCCGGTGTCATAAAACTTATAGGTCGTGTTGAATATCTGAGCGTACAGCTCAACATCCTGGCTGGGGCGCCACTGGAAGACGACCGATTGACTGTTGCGCTCGCGGCCGCCTTCAGCAACGTTAAAGCCGCCGCCTTGCTGGACCTGAACCTCTTCCGTCTCATGTCCCGGAACCAGGTTGTTTGACTGGGGCGAACCATCAGGCGACGTTGCGTCAGGACCGTGATAAATATACGGCTCGACCTGATCGAGATCCTGACGGAAATATGACGTCTGATACGAAGCATTGGCCAGGAAGCCGACTTCACCGGCGCCCGTCATCCAGCGATTGCTGTAGAGGGCGGAGAAATTCTGCCCGCTTTTCTTTTCCAGATCATAATAGGTGGTGGCGGCGGTCGCCGAAATAAGCTGGCCCTTGGCATCGAACGGCATGCGCGTGCGCAGGTCAACCGTGCCGCCCAGCGAGCCTTCAATCAGTTCGGCAGACGGGTTCTTGTAGACATCGACGCGCGACAGCAGATCCGCGCCCACTTCTTCGAACGACAGGCCAACGCCGCCATTGGCGGTGAAGATGTCGTGGCCGTTCAGTTCGGTACGGACCTGATTGAGGCCGCGAATGGCGATAACGCTGCCTTCACCCAGATTGCGCTGAATTTGGATACCGGAAATGCGTTGCAGCGATTCAGCGATGTCAGCATCCGGGAATTTGCCGATGTCCTGAGCCGTGATCGAATCGACCAGCTGTTCTGAATTTTGCTTGATGGCCTGGGCACTGGCCAGACTCTTCCTCAACCCCGTAACGACAACGACCGTGTCATCGGCGCTTGGCGCAGCCGCGGATGCGGCGGCGTCCGATGCCGGCTGACTGTCTGCGACCTGCGCAAAAGCGGGCGAAGCCATGCATACCGTTGCGAGCGCAATCACAGACGCGTTGGCCAACGAATGAGACACTGTTCTCATTTTTTTATATTCCTTCCTGATACACCGCCTGTCTTAAATCACGCGGCCTGATCTTTGCTCTAAACCCAGACACCACAGATGGAAATGATTTTTATATAGGAAAGTAATACTTTTTGCGGATTGTGCTTTTTTCGCCTCACTTGTCAGACAAGCGCGATATCAGCGGCATCAACGCCACCGGGGCGATAATCTTGAGTGTGAGACGAAATTCGACTGGGTTCGGCATAGCCAGAAAACCAATATCAGGTGGCAGGATGACTTATCCGGATTAGATTTTTCGCCAATTTACAGGGGTTTTCACACCCAAACGGGTCAATCCTGGAAAAAATCCCCTTGCGCTGCGGGGCAAGGGGAGAGTTGGGAGGTGCGGTCAAATCAGGGAGAAAATTAGCACCGGGTATAGTCAGCCGTCACAAATACCGCAGCCTTAGACGTCCGAGGCCAGCCTATTGTCGTACAATAATACAAACAAAAATTTTGATCAAATATAAAATCAACTTCCACACAAAAAACAATTGTCAGATCATTGCAGCCATCAGGCTTGCAGGCCTGTCAGTCGGAAAAGCGGAATATCACATAGTGGCAATTTGCCAGAAGCCGGCTTGCTTATTAGGGGGACATCGGCCTAATTGGGCAGGGTAGCCGAGAGTTGATCCCCTGCTCTTTTAAAGCTATGACGTCGACATGACCATAAAGACAAAAGAGTCGCCCGAGTCGTCGGCCAAGCCCCACATCTATTCGGCGCCCGCGCTGGAAAAGGGCTTCAATGTCATTGAACTGCTGGCGCAACATCCCCAGGGGCTGACCGTTTCGGAAATAGCCACCGGGCTTGGGCTTTCGATGAGCGAAATTTTTCGGATCATCATGGTCATGGAACGCCGGGGCTGGCTCAAGCGAAAAGCGGGTGACCGTCTCAGGGTCGCCACAAAGGTCCTGGACCTGGCTTTTAAATCCACACCCGCAGAGGAATTGATCCAGGCTGCCGCCCCTCTGATGCGCGAACTCGTACAGCGGGTTGAGCAGTCCTGCCATCTTGTCATTGGCAACGGAACCAACGGGCTGGTCGTTTTTCGACAGCAAACACCGGGGCCGACCGTATTCGCGGTCCGTATCGGCGCCGAAATCGCTCTTGAAGGCACTTGCTCCGGCCACGTCCTTTTGGCTTTTAACGCCGTTGACCTGGACTTAAATTTGTTGGCAACCGCACAAAACGGTCCGCTCAACGCCTCGCTTCAACGCGTTCGCGCACGTGGATATGAAATGATGAAAAGCGCCCGGACCCTGGGCGTTACAGATATTAGCTGCCCCATATTCGATAGCCAGGGTCATGCACTTGCCGCACTAACCATTCCCTTTCTCCAGCTCGTTGATGGCACCCAAACTGTCGATAGCAAGGAAGCACGCCTTTGCCTTCAAGAAATCGCTTTGCGGATTTCCGATGAAATGAGCGGCGCGCGTTAATTCAGCAAGCCTGATGCGGACGATCGTGCGCTTGAAAGTGCACCAAGCGCCACCCAGACGTCTGTGCCGGGATAGTCTTAAGAAATCCTAGAAACGACGATGTCCATCGTCGGCATCACAGCGTCCGGTAAACTTAATCATGCCGTCCAGCGTCATGATGCCAGAGCGCCGGTTAATAACGATGGTCGGTTTGTTGAGGCTATTGAGACGAAACCTGCCGCGAATTTCATCATGACCGACCATGAGATCGTCTATGCGCCACCAGCCATTGTCACCGCCGTCATGGAGTGGCGGGATAAGTGCTTTCGGCATATGAATAGTGCCTTGATTTCCCTGAATGGACACATTGATGGCTGTGTCAAAATTACTTTTTCCAGTCTCGACAGTGGATTTGCTGACATACTTATGCTGCCGATCGTCCCATTCATATCCGTTGTGGGTTTCAGCAACGGTTTTCTGGGCTTCGCCATAGCACATGAGTTGAATATCACTGCCCGCATAGGGATCGTCATAAGGGCTCGCGATAGCGGCCGAAGATACGAAAGCAAGCACGACGGTCAGATAGCCTATCATTGGAATTCCTTTCACGAATGAAGTTTGGGAGAGGCGCGTTGCCTGTAAGCAAAGATTAAGACGATGAGACTTTGGCGCGTTCCCACAACATTAAGACGCAGTACGCTCCCAGTTATCGGTGCCGCATCCACCAACAGGGCCAGGCTTAGCCGGCTATCCACGACAGTGATCGTAAACGGGGCCAGGATTTATCGACGAATATCACTGACTCTATCGTCCGAAGAGGCAAAGGACACCCGATGCCAGTGCCTGCCGGCCAGGCGTTGCCCAAAACAGCCGGCTCATCTTTTTGGTTCCAGAACGGCAATGCGGGCCCGATATGCCTTATCGAGACACAAGGAGACATCCCCGCGTCGGGCGCATTGATTGCGTTCGATGAGCCAGGTTTGCTGATCACGCCTGATCATCACCGCACGGCTCGATGAGGCGCCCGCAAGGGCATCCTTATAGACAAAGGTCAGACGAGCATCGAGGTCTGAAAGAGACGCATTGCGGCAGATGGTGGTCTCGACAACGCCGCTGGCGCGACGGCAGTCAAAGCTGGGCCCCGCGCCATTGGGCGGTCTTGGCCCCGGCCCTACGATAGGCAGACTACTGTCCAGCCGGATACTGAGCTTGAAATCAGCCCGCTTGCCGCGGCGTGCATCGTTTCGCATCAGATAGACGCGAATTTGGTGAACGCCGCCTTTCCGCACGGTTCCATTAAAGGTGGCGCCACTGATCGAACCGTTGAAAATGGTCTCTCCTGACGGATCGACCACATTGTAATAGAGCGACAAATTGCGAGGGCCGTCCAACTTGACGTTGATGCGGTCTCCCGCTCGGGCGTTGACAGCATAAACGGCGCCCTGATAACCCGATACGGTGCCTCGGATGTCTTGGGAGGATTGCGCGGGACTGAACTTCAGCGTGGTCATCGTGTCGGCGGGCTGGGAACCGGCGGGGGACACAACAAACAGCGGGGCTGCGGTGATAAGGGCCGCAATGGCAATTGATCTGAACATCGTTTAATCCGAAAACAGGTGAGATATTCCGGTCAGCCCCAATACCGGAGACTGCACTATGTTACAGATACGTTAGAACGCCGTTATCGATTGTAAAAACAAAATTAAGTGATTGCGGAACCCGAAGCTCAAACGACAACGATCCATCCAATCGACTCCCATCTTATCCATGATCAAGGCGAGCTTTCCGGGCCTTGTCGTCTTAACTGACATACCAGGCGCCCTGCATGACAACGGCGCGGGATAAGGACTTGAATTTGCCGATCAAGGCCTAGAAAGCCGCAGGAGAGCAGTCTATAGCGTCAGCAGGCATATCCCGATAAGCAGGTTAATCACCGCTCCCAAGAGAAACTGCCAGATTGTTAAAGCGATGCTCTGCGTTACGGAACACCCCAGAGCAGCGCGTATCCATCTCACCTGGGTTGTCAGATACCATACCAAAGATGCCGCCAGCAGACACAGCGCTGCGATTTGCACCACCAGGCTCTCAATATGTAGCAAGGTCGTAGACAGGTTTATGCCAAGGACGAACGGTGCGGAGAGGAAGCACTGGGCAAAAAACGGCGACCGCAAAGTATCACGATCGATGGGCTTGCCGGTCCGGCGAAGCACACCGGTGGCAAAAATCAACGGCCAGAGACTGTAGGCTATGGAACGATAAATGAGCAGGTTTTGCTCGCTCCCCATAACCATCTGGCCAATGACGCTTCGCCCGGTGCTGACCTCGTTGTGAGTGGCAAGCGCGATAATATGCACCAGAATAAGACTGAGCATGAGGAATAAGGGTGGGCTGATCGCATCTGCAAAGGGATTTTCAGATTTGGCTTCTACCTGCGCGATGGCATAGTCGCTCATGCTTAAGGGCCGGCACACAACCCGCAAGACGGTGCGCGGATAGAATATGAGCCAGGCAATGACTTCATATAGAAACTCTTCAAGCGAGCGGAATATTTTTAAAAAATCCACCGCGACCTCACTGGGCTGCCATGCGTCACCGTATCAAACAAAGGGTTAGGGAACTATGATGATTTTAAACCCTATTGCCCTGCGGTTGCGCGCCGGTCAGGCGGTGGCGTCCCGGTTCACCGCAAATGACCATAGCTCTAAGCCTCTGATCGGGTAACGAACGCTTTCATCTTAACCGTGGTGTCACCGACCATATACAGGCCTGCAAGTATCACGACTGTAGACAGATAAACCGACGCACCAGACCTCTTACGTGATGACTTACAATCCCGTTTTAAGCCGGGCCGTGGCGGCCTGGGAAACACCTTTAAGCGCGCCTGTCACATCAGTCTGCCAAAGCGCCGGATCAACGACGACATCGTCCGATTCGGTATCAACTACAAGTTCGACCGGCGAGAGGCCGTACCGCTGAAGTAACAGGGCATTCACCGACGAGTAAGTAATTCGGGCCGCGGGGAGCACACCCCGCGGCTCAATCCTATGCTCAAAGCGAACATAGCATGGGAGCGGGAAGGTGTGCTGTGGCCCCGCGCAGCCGGGGCTGTTGTCGCGTCAATGATGGCCCCCCTCGGCGGCTGCAGCGCCGTGACGTCGGGAAACCGCACGGCCGCAGGCCAGCCGGCATAGACGTAGCCGAGCGCGCCGGGGATCGAGATCAGCACCGCCAGCGCCGAGGAGGTCGCGATCGCCTGATGGATCGGCCG
>CAMLIY010000121.1 GCA_946480125.1 uncultured Asticcacaulis sp. | reverse complement strand
GTCGGCAAGGAAGTGAAGGCCGGCGTGTTCGATGTGCTGAACGGCAATATCTTCGATATCTCCGGCGGCCAGGGCGCTCTGGAACCCATGCAACTGGCGGTCCGCGCCATGATCGAACGCGCCACGCTGGAATTCATGGCCAATCTCTATGGCGCCTCCGGTCCGGACGTCTGCCTCGATCCGCAAAATGACTTCCTCTATAATGACACGCTGGGCGCCACAGGTGGCCTGACCCCGGCTTACGATAATCTGGAGACGAACAATGCCGGTACGCGCGCTGACCCTAACCGCTGGCAGAATATCGCCAGCGACAAGCCTCGCGGCTATACTGCTCCTGTTAACGGCGACAGCCGCTACTAGTCAGGTCCCCACGGATCAGACCGGCAACACGACATCGCCGGCCGCGACCCCGGTCAACGGCGTGATGACGGTTGACAATGCACAGGTCAATTCCGGTCTGATTTTTGCCGATGCCCCTCTGAACGTCGTTGAAAACGACGGCCTTACCAAAGCGACAGCCTATGCCACCGGCAACAGCCTGCAAGGCGGCAATGTCAATGCCGATGCGACGGTCAATTCCACCCAGAGCAATACCGGCGGCATTACCGCGCAATCGCGCATTAAGGGCATCAATACCGGAGACGAGGATCTCTCGCTCGGCACGCCGGTTTACGGCACCAGCCAGGCCATCGCCAACTATGCGACTGGCGTCACCGAAGGCGCGCACCTGACGGTCGACAGCCGCCAGCAATCGACGGCCGCCCAGGTCAGCGCCGTCACCGATATACAGGCGCCGAACAATGCCATCTATGTCAGCGGCGAAGGCGATTCAACCGCCGAGGTCAACCACACCGCCTATGACGTGACCAATGGCCGCCTCGATTCCAAATCGTGGCAGTCATCGAATACTGAAGCCCACGCCAATACCTCGGCGACGGTGCATTATTCCCCCTCGCCTAACGCTTATAACGCCACGGCGGCCAATAATTCCTATGCCGCCTACGCAGATGACCGCGGCTCTCAGGAGCACGACATCACCCAGACCCAATCGGCCATGACCCAGGCGCGCGCCGAGGTTTATGGCGGCAATGTCTGGAACATGCAGGCCAATGCCTCGGCGGTTGGCAATGATGTCAATATCCAGAATGCCGGTGGCTCGATGGTCGTCACTAACGATCAGACCCAGGCGGGCGCCGTCCAGTCACAGGCCGTCGTCCAGGCTGATGAATATGGCGCCGTCTATGCCACGGCATCCGGCATCGGCAACAACATGACCGCCGGCAATAATGATAAATATGTCCGTATCGACAATAACCAGTTGTCTTCAGGCGGGGTCGATGTTGTCGCGTCTTTCGACGGCACCACCGGCTGGGATGGTTATGTCACCGCCGATGCGGTCGGCAATTCCGCCATCGGTTACGCCTGCGCCGCGTGCAAGGCCGATATGGGCGTTGATAATAATCAGGTCAATAATTCCGACGTCAACGCCACAGCCACCGCGTCGATCGCCAAGGGGCGCACGATCGTCTCGACAGCCCGCGCCACAGGCAATACGGCCTCCTATTACGTCAGCAACTGATCGGCTGTGATCGAAACAAAAAAGGCGCGCCCTCGCAAGACGGCGCGCCTTTTTGCTTTAGTCATACAGGCGGCACTGGCTAATCTGATTGACAAGACCGCCCGATCCGTCTTCCTTATTGCATGACCTATCTGGAAATAGCCGCACGCGGTAAAAACAGTCTCTGGCGCTATCTGCTCGCCTGGCCCCTGGCGCTGGGCATATGGCTTATCCTTGTGATCCTGGCCTTGCTGCCGCTATTGCTGACGCATATGGTCACGCCGGCTCAATTGCAGGCGCAAGCGCCGGGCGACCATCCGGTTCTGTTTTTCGCCTTGCAGGGCCTGGTCTTTGCCGGACTGATCGCCGGCTTCACCGCGGCGGCCTTCCTGTTGCATCGCAAAACCTTTGGCGATCTGTGCGGTCAGTGGAAATGGTCACAGGCTAGAAATGGCGCGCTGGTCTGGCTCGGCGTCCTGATTGTTTTCACCCTGATTGACTGGGCGCTGGCACCAAAGGGCTTCACCCTAACAATAGCCGCGCTCAACCCCGCCATCATCCTGACAACCATAATCTGCCTCGCCATTCAGACCTTCGCCGAAGAGTTCATCTTTCGCGGCTATCTGACGCAAGGTCTGCTGCTGGCGAGCCGACGCCCCATGATCACCGCCACTATCGCCGCCGTGATCTTCGGTTCACTTCATATCCCCAATGGTCTGCCGCAAGCGGTCAGCGCCACGGCGCTCGGCTTCGTGCTGTCGCTGATCGCCATCCGCACACGCGGTCTGGCCTTCGGCTGGGGCCTGCATTTCGCCAACAATCTGTTCGGCGCGATTATAGTCGTGTCTGCCACCGACGTCTTCAAGGGCACACCGGCCATTATCACGCAGAACACACCCGGCCTGATGTGGTGGGACACCGTGTTCGGCATCGCCATCATGGCGGTTCTCGCCCTTCTGGTTGTGAAGAAGGGCCGTTTTATCGGTTGGGAAGCCGATACCTGATCAGGCCGCGAACGTCACCGTCACGCCCTTTTTCTTGAAATAGGACTGCATCAGCTTACGGCCCTGGCGGTTATTCTGTGCCAGGCGCGTGGGCTCAACCACTGCTTCCTTCAGGCCATCGGCCGCCAGCGCCACCTTCAGATCCTTGATAGCCGCATCGAGTTCGACATTATCATTGGCGAGCGATTCATAGATTTTTTCGAGGGCTTCAGCAGTGGTCACGGTACAGGTCTCCATTTCGGACCCCCGCTTAACAGCTTTTGCCCCGCAACATCAAGACTTCTTGATGTTGTCCAGCGTGTTGCGCTGATCCTTGCTGAAACCGGCAGAGACGGTTTCCACCTTGACCGCGGCCTTTTTCGGCTTGCGCACTTCCTTGGTGCTTTTCTTTTGTCCCTTGGCCATGGCTATATTCCTTATGCGCCCAAATGGCGTTTAACCTTATCGCAGGTTATCGCGCTGAAAGCCCGTTAATTGTGAATGTCGATCTTGAGCGCGATCAGGAAATCTTCGTTTATGGTCTGGTCGGTGGTCAGGAAATCGGCCCAGGGATCGCTTTTCAATTCGGCCAGGCGCGCATTGATTGTGCTGATATTATAATCTGCCGGCTTGAGCGTGACCGACAACTCCTCCCAGAACAGCGGCGTCGCCACGCCCGCACCGTCTCGCGCCCGCACCGAATAGGGCGCCACGGCGGTCGAGGTCAGGTCATTGCGCAGGTAATCGACGAATATCTTGCCCTTGCGCGCCGCTTTGGAGGCCACGGCGAGATAGCGATCGGGATGATCGTGCGCCATGGATTGCGCAATCGCCTTGGTAAACGGCTTGATCGTCGCCCAGTTGTGTTTCGGCGTGAGCGGCACGACAATATGCAGGCCCTTGCCGCCCGTCGTTTTCAAAAAGCTTTTCAGGCCAAATTCATCGAGGCGCGACTTTACCTCACGCACGCCTTCGATCACGGCTTCCCACGGCGTTTCCGGATCAGGATCGAGATCGAAAATGATCTGGTTCGGCTTATCGGGCGCTTCCGCCATGGCGCCCCACGGATGAATTTCGATGACACCCCACTGGATCATGGTGATCAGGCCGTCGCGCTCCTTGACCATGATATAGTCTTCGTCGCGGCCCTTCACCTTCACGCCGGTATCATAGATATGCTTCATCTCGCCCTTGCCGATATGACGCTGGAAAAAGCAGGTATCCGACAGGCCTTCGGGACAGCGCAGCATGGATATCGGGCGGTTGACGATATAGGGCAGCATACACTCGGCGATGCTGTCATAATATTCCGCCAGTTGCAGCTTGGTGACGCCCAGCGCCGGAAAAATCACCCGTTCGGGATGGGAAATACGGATACCCCCGACCTCGGCATCAACTGTTTTGGTCTTCGGCTTGGTTTCCGTTTTTGGGGCTGGCGGCGGTTCGGCATCGATAATCTTTTTGGTCACATGCAGTTCCCGGTCGCGCCCGACTTCTTCCGCAGGCTTATCTTCGCGCAGGCCCTGGAACGAAGGATGGCGCAAACGTCCGTCATCGGTCCATTCGGTAAACTCGACCTCGCAGACGATCTGCGGTTTCACATAGTGCGCCCCACGCCGTGCGTCGGCCGGCAGCTTGTCGTCATACTGGCTCTTGTCGGTTTCAATCGCGTCCAATGTCTTGCGCAAAGTCAGAGACGTGGCGTGATCAAACCCCGTGCCGCATTTGCCGGCGAAAATGAACTTTTCCTCTTCATAATAGCCCAGCAACAGGGCGCCGATGCCGCGCTCGGCGTGGGTCGGTTCGGAAAAGCCGCCAATGACAAATTCCTGACGCTTGTGGCACTTGACCTTCAGCCACGATTTCGCCCGGCCGCTGACATAGGGCGCATCGGCGCGCTTGCAGATGATGCCTTCCATCTCCAGATCGCAGATCTTGTTGAGAAACCCGTTATCGGCCTCAAAGAAATGCTCGCTGAAAGTGACGCGGCCATCAAACGCCTTGCCTTTTAAAATCTCAGCCAGCCGTGCCTTACGCTTCAGCAATGGCAATTTGCGCAGATCCTCGCCATCGAGGTGCAGCAGATCGAAGACATAATATTGCAGGTCGGCGCTTTTGCCGGCGGAAAGGGCATTTTTCAGGCTGGTAAAGCTCGAACGGCCCTCCGCATTGGTCGCCACCACCTCGCCGTCGATAATGGCCGATTTAACGCCCAGGGTTTCCAGCCGGTCGGCCAGGGCCTGGAACTTCGGGGTCCAGTCCAGTCCGGTGCGCGTCAGCATCCTGACATTACCATCTTCTATATAGGCGAAGGTGCGGTAGCCATCGAACTTGATCTCATGCAGCCAGCTTTTGCCGGTCGGGATAGCGTCAGCCAGAGTCGCCAGTTCGGGCTCGATGAATTTCAGCGTCGGGTCTTGCGCTGGCTTTTTGGCGCTGGTCTTTTTAGTGACGGCTTTTTTAGCGGGCGCTGTTTTTTCAGCATGATTGGATGTCCACACCTTGCCGCCACCCTCGCCTGCGGCGATCTCTTCCATGGTTCGCCCACTGACAACACTGGTCATATTGTCGGTCAGGATATGATCGTCATCGCCTTCGACCACATGCTCATCATGATGCTTGATCAGCAGCCAGTTATTGCGCCCTCGGTCTTGCGGTCGCGGCTTCATCTGCACCAGCACCCACGAGCCTTGCAGCCGACCGCCATGCAGGATGAATTTAAAATCGCCCTTCTTTAAGCCCTCATGCGGATCACCGATCGGCTCCCAGGTCCCCTCATCCCACAGCATGACCGTGCCGCCGCCATACTGGCCCTTCGGAATTGTCCCCTCGAATGTGCCATAATCGACCGGATGGTCCTCAACCTCGACCGCCAGCCGCTTATCGGCCGGATCAAGGCTCGGCCCCTTGGTAACCGCCCAGGATTTCAGGGTGCCGTCCAGTTCCAAGCGGAAATCATAATGCAGGCGCGTCGCCGCATGTTTCTGAATCAGGTAGCGATTGCCCGTCGTTTTCTTGACGATGCCTTCCGGCTCCGCGGTAATCTTGAAATCGCGTTTCTGGCGATATTTTTCGAGATTGTCAGCCATCTAGCTGGCCTTTCGGGTCGGCGTTTTTTTCGGTTTGTCCGATTTCGGCGGCACGGCCTTGCGCGTCCGCGACTTGGCCGGTGACTTGGCGACAGGCTTTTTCTCCTCCGCGGGCGCCTCATCGCCGCCCTTTTCACGTAACGACTGGCGCAGGGCATCCATCAGATTGATCACCTTGGCGGTCGGCTTGTCTTCCATGACCTCGCGCGGCTCACGGTGCTCGATACGGGCATCGATCAGTTCCTGCAAAGCCTGGCGATAATGATCATGGAACTTGCCGGGATCGAAACGTTTCGTCTTGCGCTTGATCAGCTCCTGCGCCAGTTCAACCTCTTCGCTGTCCGGCTTGCGATCGCGGATGTCATCGAAATACGGATCATTCTCACGCAACTCCTCTTCATAGCGCAGGGTTTCCAGCACCATGCCGCTGCCGAACGGCCTGATCCGGCACAGGCGTTCACGCCCTCCAATCGCCAACTGCCCGACCGCCACCTTCTTCGCTGCACGCAGGGCGTCACGGATCACCGAGAAGGTCGTATCATTGCCCTTGCCATCCGGCGCGATAAAATAGGGGGTCTCGACATAGACATCATCGATCTCATCAACGCCGACGAACTCAGCGATATCCAGCACCTTGCTGGAGGGAATCTTCAGTTCCTTGATTTCCTCCGGCTCGATCAGGACATATTCGCCCTTCTCGACCTCATATCCTTTCACCAGGTCATCGCGATCGACCTGCTTGTCCCCGGCCATCAGGGCGTGATGAACGCGTTCGCCAGTCGGCTTGTAGATTTCATGAAAGGCGATGGTGCGCTGGCGATTGACCGCCAGGTACATATTAACCGGCAGGGAGACCAGCGACAGCCGGATCGTGCCGCTCCAGTAGGGACGTAAGGCCATAGGACGCTCCTGTTTTCTGCTTCAAACTATCCTTTGGCGGGTAAGGATCGCAGGAGGAAAACCCAGAGCGCCCATAAATTTCCCGTTAGGCGCGCAGGGTTCGGTTGAAAAGCTCCAGCGTCCGCGTCCAGGCCAGTTTGGCCGCCTCGGCATTATAACGGGGCGTAGTGTCATTATTGAAGCCATGCTCGACACCGTCATAAACAAAGGCATGATAGCGGATGGCGGCGGCCTTGAGCGCCGCCTCGTAGGCCGGCCATTGCGCATTGACGCGCGCATCATTGCCGGCGAAATTGAGCAGCAGCTCAGCTTTGATATTGGGCACGGCTGCCAGCTCAGGTGGCGCGCCATAGAAGGGCACAGCCGCCTTCAGTTCCGGAATGCGGGTGGCCAGCAGGTTGGCGATGCCGCCGCCATAACAGAACCCGACAACGCCGAGCGCGCCGGTGCCGCCATCGACCTTGAGCGCATATCCAGCGGCCGCCACAAAATCTTCTTTCGTCTTGGTCTGGTCGAGTTTGCCGAACGTTTCGCGGGCCTTGTCCTCATCACCCGGATAGCCACCGAGCGGGGTCAGGGCATCGGGGGCGATGGCGATAAAATTTTCCAATGCCAAGCGGCGGGCGATGTCCTCAATATGCGGGTTAAGCCCGCGATTTTCATGCGCCACCAGCACCACCGGCAAGGGCTTCGTGGCATCGGCCGGCCGCGATACATAGGCCTTGATCTGGCCATAGCCCGAAGGCGACGGGATTTCCACCCATTCGGTTTTAATGCGGGCATCATCCGGCTTGACCTGCTGGGCGCGGGCGAAATCGGGCGTCAAGGCCGCCAGGGTCGCCAACGCACCGGCGGCGCCGGCGGTATAGGGCGCGCAGCTGCTGAGGAATCCGCGGCGGTCGATCAAGCCATGCACATACTTGTCGAATAGTTGCAGCACTTCCGGTTTGAAGGCCGTCGCGTCAGGCATATCTGGCTTATTCGTCATCTTTTGATCCCTGTGAACATGCCCCAGCCACCCATACTGCCACGTCATTTACGATCCGCCTATTAATTTTCGCGCATCTCCCCATCGCTTTCCGCTGGCTTGAGATAGCAGCTTGGGGTCATGAAAACCGCCGCCCTTCTTGACCTCGATATCACCGATTGCGAAGCCCAGGCCCGCGCCCAAGGCCTGCGCTATGTCACCGACGCAAAGCCCGGCTTTACCCGCAAGCGCTATGGCAAGCATTTCCACTTCTTTGATACGAAAGGCGATCGCATCCGTGATGAGGCCGTCATCGCCCGCATTCGCAAGCTGGCCATTCCGCCGGCCTATACGAACGTCTGGATCTGTCCGCACGCCAATGGCCACATGCAGGCCACCGGCCTTGATGCCAAGGGCCGCAAGCAATACCGCTATCACCCGGAATGGCGCAACCTGCGCGATGCCTCGAAATTCAGCCATATACTGGCCTTTGGCGATTTCCTGCCAAAACTGCGCGCCGTCACCGCCGACCATATGTCGCAGAGAGGTCTGACGCGGGAGAAAGTGCTGGCCACAGTCGTCACCCTGCTGGAAAAAACCCTGATCCGCGTCGGTAATGACGAATATGCCAAGGCTAACAAATCCTACGGCCTCACCACCCTGCGTCACAATCATGTCGATGTGACGGGCAATACCATCCGCTTCCGCTTCAAGGGCAAGTCGGGCAAGGAATGGAACCTCAAACTGGCCGATCGCCGCATCGCCCGCGTGGTGCGCGCCTGCGCCGATATCGACGGCCAGGAACTGTTCAAATATATCGATGACAACGGTCATGTCCGCGACGTCACGTCCGGCGATGTCAATGCATATCTAAAGGCGATCACCGGCGAAGCCTTTACCGCCAAGGATTTCCGCACGTGGACCGGCACGGTGCTCGCCGCCATGGCCCTGCAGGAATATGCCGGTTACGACACCCAGGCCCAGGCCAAGAAGAATGTGGTTGCCGCCATCGAGCGCGTGTCGAAAAAGCTCGGCAATACGCCGACCGTCTGCCGCAAATCCTATATCCATCCGCAGGTCATCGACGCCTATATGGATGGTAGTCTGGTCGAACAGATTAACGGCGAAATCGACAAGGCCTTCCAGGCGCAGTATGAACAATTGACGCCCGAGGAAATCCTGATTCTGGCTTTTCTCAAGCAGCGTCTGGCCTGATCAGGAGGTTTCCATGAGTGATATTACCGTTGCCGTCATCGTAGGCAGCCTGCGCAAGGACTCCATCAATCGTAAGGTGGCAGAAGCCGTGACACGGCTGAACGCGTCGGGCCTGACCTTCAAATTCATCGAAATCAGCGATCTGCCGCTGTATAATTTCGATTTCGAAGAGGCCCCGCCAGCGGCGGTGGTCACCTTCCGCGAAGAAATCGCCGCCGCTCAAGCTTATCTCTTCATTTCGCCGGAATATAACCGCTCAGTTCCCG
>CAMLIY010000120.1 GCA_946480125.1 uncultured Asticcacaulis sp. | reverse complement strand
CATAGCGGCTCGATCACCTCGTTCCATGCCGAAAGCTGCGCTCTGGCGTTCGAGCGCTATGTGTTGATGGCGAAAGAGCACCCGGACGCAGCCATCTTCGATGCCGGCGGGCTGAAGCGGCTGGTGCGGCTGACGCTCGATATCATCCTCCATGTCCGTGCCGAACTCGTCGCAGCTCCTGATGGAACATCGACAAAGCGGCGATTTGTCGACGAGGTCTGGTTCGATCCGGTCGCCAAGTCTGCCCAGCAGACGCAGGTGGGCGCATGACTGAGCCCGGCACGCGGAAGATTTTGGGGGGCACGGCCTTGGCTATATGGCTGGTGGTCGGGCCTATCCTGGCCCTTTGGGCGGCCGGCGCCTTGTTTTTCCTGATGCACAAGGTTGCCCCACACGATGTGACGCCGTGGACCTGGATCAGCTACGCCAGAGGTTATTGGGGGTGGCCGATGGAACGGCGCCTGCTGCTCTTGAGCCTGCTCGTCCCGGGCGCTATGGCCCTGTTCCCGGTCGGAATGATAGCCAGCTGGATCAGCGGGCAGGACCCGGCGCTGCATGGCGACGCGCGGTTTGCGACCCCTAGTGAAATCCATCGCGCTGGGCTAACTGACAAGACGGGCATCATTGTCGGCAAGGCCAATGGCCGGTTCCTGCAGTTCCCCGGTCAGCAGTTCTGCCTCCTGGCGGCGCCGACGCGCAGCGGCAAGGGGGTGTCGTTTGTTATCCCAAACCTGTTGAACTGGCCGGATTCGTGCGTGGTGCTGGACATCAAGCTTGAGAACTATCTCCTGACATCGAAATACCGGGCGGCCCACGGTCAGAAGGTGTTTCTGTTCAATCCGTTCGCCGAGGATGGGCTGACGCACCGTTGGAATCCGCTGGATGGGGTCAGCCGCGATCCGCATCTGCGGTCCGGTGATCTGCTGGCACTGGCCACGGGCCTTTATCCGGCCCTTCCGGGCGAGCGGGATGCTTTCTGGGCGGAAAGTGCCCGCAACCTGTTTTTGGGGCTCGCCCTGATGATCCTGGAGACGCCAGCGCTGCCGGCGACGATCGGCGAGATCCTCCGGCAATCGTCCGGGCAGGGCAGGGGGCTGAAGGACTATATCACCGACCGCGTCGCCGACCGCGACCGCGACGGCAACCCCTATAGCCCGTCGTGCCTGGATGCGCTTAACCGCTTCCTGAGTGCGACGGAAAACACGCTTGCCAATATCATCAGCTCGTTCAATGCGCCGCTGATCCTGTTCGCCAATCCGCTCGTGGACGCGGCGACTTCGGCCAGCGACTTCGACATCACGCAGATCCGGGACGAGCGGATGACGATCTACATCGGTATCCAGCCCAACCGCCTGGCCGAGGCATCGTTGCTGATCAACGTTTTCTTCAGTCAGTTGATCAATCTCAATACGCGCTCGCTGCCGTCCGGCGGCCGGCACCCGTATCCGTGCCTGTTGATCCTCGACGAGTTCGCGGCACTGGGCAAGATCAACATCCTGGCCAAGGCCAATGCCTTCATCGCCGGCTATAATCTGCGCCTGCTGACCATCATCCAGAGCATCGCACAACTTGACGCTGTTTACGGGATCCAGGATGCGCGGACCCTGGTTACCAACCATGCCATGCAGGTGCTGTTCACACCGAGGGAACAGCGGGACGCGAACACCTATAGCGACATGCTGGGCTACTACACGGTTAAGAGCCTGTCGAAGGGGCGGTCGGTCAATCGCGGCTTCGGCGCCGGCGGATCGAGCAGCGAGAACGTCTCCGACCAGAAACGCGCCTTGATGCTCCCGCAGGAGCTGAAGGAACTGCCTGACCATGAGCAGATCATTCTTCTGGAGAACACCAAGCCGATCCGATGCGAGAAGGCGCGGTATTTCCGGGAGTGGGCGTTTATGGACCGCTTGAAGGCCATGTGTGCGGACCTCGCGGCTTTCAGGGGACTGCCGGACCGGAGGCTGCTCGATCGGATAGCGTTCGAGGAGCGCAAGTTGGCCACGCCCGTGCCGCGGCTCGATGTTGAAGCCCATCTGAAGAAGCTGGTTCGCATCAACGCGCCTTCAGCCTCGGTTTCGATCGACCTCTCGAAACTCGATATCGATCCGTCGGCCCTGCCGGAGATTACGGACCAGGATGACCCCTCTCAGGCGGAAATCGATCGGCTGGTCGAGACTTTCTTTTCGCTGGCGGACGTGCATACCGAGGCGATCCCGTTCGACATCGAGACTGGCGCTGACGCCCTGACCCATATGGAGGTTTGAGATGATATCCCTCACCTGGCTTTACGCCGCGCTCCTTGCCCTCGCCCTCGCTGGCTGTTCCTCCGGACCGCCGCAGGCACCGATCGGTCTCAACAAGGTTCCGGCAAATCCGGCGCCCGCGACGCCGGCAGAATAGGGGAACGACATGGCCAAACTCGCAACGCCAAAATCCGAGTTCGACATCGACGAAGCGGGCGCCGCCATCGCAGCGCGGTTCGATGCCTTGCCCTGGAACGAATTCTCTGACCTCAACCGGACGAAGCGCGACGCTGTGCGCTTTGAAGTTCAGGCCATTCAGCGCGATTTGATGAAGGTCGGCGCCATCGACATGCCGAAGGCGGCCAGCATCTGGGATGCGCACGTCCCGACCTTCGTGCCGCGGCCTCTGGCGTTTTCCGATCCCGAGCCCCTGCCGATCGCGGCCAATATGATCGAGCCGGGGCGCCGAAAGCGGCGGCCGTCCCGAGAGCCTTGGCTCGACTCTGAAGCGGATCTTGCCGAAAGGGTGGACGACAGGCCCGCCGTCGAGCCGGCGGCGGACGCCAAAGCTCAAACCCAAACCTCGGTCGCGCCTGTTGAACAGGACACCGACCCAAAGGCCGCGCGACACCGCATGTTGCTGCAGGGTCTGGAAAAGCAATACCTGAAGGCGGATGACCGCTACCACTTCCGGGACAGATCCGGCGAGGTGGCCTTTGAGGCGCAGACGAAAAGGCTGATCACGGCGCACGAGGCGCCGGCGATCGTCAGTTCGATGATCGATCTGGCGGAAGCGCGCGGGTGGGAAACGCTCAAGCTGTCCGGAACGGACGATTTCCGGCGCGAGGCCTGGCTGCAAGCGTCGCTTCGGCAGATCGATGTCACTGGATATCGGCCTACCAAGCTCGACAAGGCGCGGCTGGAGGAGATGCGGACGGAGTTCGGTGACCAACGGGCGGGTAAGAACATCATCGCTCACCGAGACCCGTCAGCAGACAGTCAGCCTTACGAACCGGCCAATGCGCCGAAATCCGAACAGACGCCGGAACTCACCCAGGGTCAGACGGCCGTTCTGGACGCTCTGGAGAAGACCATGCGGGCGCGGGGTGACAGCGATCAGGCGATTGCCGCTGCGCGCGACCTGGCGGCGGTGAAGTTGGGGAAGGGCCGGGTCCACGTCGGCAAGCTTGTCGAAACTGGGATGGCGCCGTACCAGGACAAGGCCGGCGAGCCGCAAAGCCACTATCTGGTTCTGGAGGACGATGCGGGTCGGCAGCAAAAGGTCTGGGGCGCCGACCTGCCCAGAGCCGTTGAAGCGGGCAAGGTTGCCAAGGGCGACAAGATCGCCCTGGCGTTTCGGGGGCGGCAGCCGGTGACAGTGAACGTCAAGGTGCCGAACGAAGACGGGCAGGGGACGCGCCTGGAAAAGCGCGAGGTCGAGCGCAATGCCTGGGAAGCGGTGAAGTTCGACGTCCTGCGGCAGGCAACCCGGGAAAAAGTCACCGACGTTGTGAAGCGCGATTTCCGGCCGGCGAATAACAGACTGGCATCGCCAACGCAGAATGCTCCGCGGCGCGGGCGGCAAAAGGAGATCGCCAGGTAGCCCTGACTTGTTTCGTTTCAGGTGTGCCCCGACTGCAATCGGTGTAGGATGTGCCCGGTGAAAGGCTGAGGGGAGTGGGCTTTGGTAACAGTTGCAAAGCGCGCAGTCTCGATGGCTGAGTCTTTCGGCTGTGCGCGCCCTGTCGTTTTCCGCGTGGAAAATGATGAAGGCGGATGGTGGTGCAGTGAAGGCGGCTGCTTGCTTCTCGTTCGGTCTCGAGGGCGTATTTTCTGCGTTGTGCCGCAACACTGCCTGAAGGATTTCTCTCCTTACGATCTGGTTATTGCCAATCATCAGATGCATTCCACCGAGGGTGTTCGCGCCTTTTTTGTCGTGCGGTTTCACGGAATCGGGGCGGAGGCGGAAGGCATGGATGTGGAGGACATCGTCGTCGTTTCCTGGCCAGAGCCGGTGCCGCTGGATGTCGCTCACGTGATCGATCTCGATGACATAGCCACCGCAGAACCGAGCGAGGGAGACGATCTGGCCGCTTTTGGCATGATGAAGGACTGGAGTGAGTATGGCGGTGAAGGCGGCACGATCTGTTATAATTTCTATGACCTTAAAGAGGTCACGCGGAACTACTCACCCCTTCGAACCGGGATAGGCAATGCGCCAGGTGGGCAGGTAGCGACAGTCGGTTTCAGTGGCGGGTTGGTTTGGAACAGGACCCGCGGTGGCGTTGCCGGGATCACGCTCAGGGGCGGTGCCAGCGGTGGGGGGCTGATCTTCCATTACATGCCGATCGGAATCGTCAAGCGGATGGTCGAATACGTCCATGCCGGACTGAGGGAAAAAGGTCTGATCGACCGGCAATGGCCAGCCCGGATCGAATTCAACTACGATGTGTTGCGCAAGGAGCCCGGCTGACATGAATGAACTCGATCTTTTGAAATCGATCGAAGACATAGCCCGGGTGGATTCCCGGACACAGATGACGATGTCGTATTTCGACTTGGCAACCCAAACGCAGAAGGTATTTGATCTCCCGGGGCATCACGCGACTGTTGCCGGACTGACCCTGAACGACAATGTGCCGGACGAGGTAGCGGTCAGCTTCGAGGTTGCGAAGAACCTCTATCTGTACACGTTTTTCGTCTACCGGTTTGGTGTGGTAGCCAATGTGCAGGCTTTGCAGAGTCTGGAATATGCGCTTCGGGAAAAGGCCATACAGGCTGGCCTTTATAAGGAGCAGATGCTCGGCGCTTTAATGCGGCTGGCCATGAATCGAAAATGGCTGACCGACGAGGCCTTTACAGCGATTCCTGATTTCAGGCCGCCGGGAAAAAATCGGTATTCTAAAACCTTGGCGAAGACCCTTCCGGATATGCGCAACATCTTGGCGCACGGCTCTTTCACCCTTTTCGAGCCCCACCGGGCGCTCGATCAGCTTCGCATTTGTCACGCCATCATCAATTTCGTATTTCGCTAAAAGATGCCAGGAAGTTTCGAGGGTCGTAGGCTAGAGCGGCCAACTCGGCGATACTGGGTAGGTACTGAAGGTATTTCCGAAGGCGCATGCAGTAAAAACCGTGCATGAACAATCGCAACTCACAGAAATCATTCGCGAATAGCGAACGCCAAACGGTAAAAAACGCCCGTTCATGAATGGCAATTGTCGATAAAGTTGTCTAAGCTCCTGCAAGGGTTGAGCGGGAGGACGATGGCTGGTGCCGGAATTATCGGAAGAGGATCTTCGTGGGCTGTTCAGCCAGTTGTCTGAGAGGCAGCTTGAAGTCGTGCGCCTTCTCGCTGCGCATCAGACGGCAAAGCAGATCGCGCGTACCCTCGGCATCAGCGAGCACACAATCCGTGCCCACTCCCGCGAACTGCGCAAACGGCTTGGCGCATCGAACACGCGAGAAGCTGCCATTCTGTTGGTCCGTTACGAAGGCAGTCAGACCCTAGTCAACAATCGGCAACCCCAATCGGGGGGAATAGCGCCGGACCTCGGACTTGACGCAGGGTCCGGGCATGATCAGCACCCGGAACATCACAGGCCGAACGAAGACGTGGAGATCGCCATTGGCCATCCATCGCTCTTCTTTGAGGTTAACGTTGTGCAGGCTGATCCGGATGTGGCGGCCGGCGCTCCTGTCAGCCTGCCATCTGGCGGACGCGGCCTTACCCGCGGACTTATCTGGCTTCACTCACGACTCAACGCCGTGAGCTCTGTCAGATGGATCGCGCTGATTGGTGGCGCGACTGTGGTGGTTCTTTTCATCACGGTCGGAGCCATCGCCGGGGCCGGCGCGCTCCTCCAAACTCTTCAAGAACTCAGCGTCCGAGCCAGGTGACCATGTTGCCGGCCGGATGATTCCGGCCGGCAACGGCCTCCTGGTACAGGACCTATCCAGTGAAAAGAACAGATATGATTATTGCCGGCGCCGAACAGTTGTTCGTTACCGAAGACGCCGTTGACCGCGCATTGACCGAGGTTGGCGAGTTGATTTCCATTTTGACCCGGTTTCGGACCGGCGGCCGCTTTTCCGGTATGCTCGGCGTAAAAGCGGTCGACTCGATCGTCAAGGCAACCGGCTCGCTGGGCGATGCCCGTCGGCATATCACCGACGCACATACCCATCTGGACGAAGTGAAGACGCAAATTGGTGGTGGGGCCGTGGCGATCGGGACCGGGCAGGACAAGCCGATGCCCGATAAGGACGTGCCGGTTCATCCGGGGGCTTCGATCATATCCGAGACACGGGCATGATGAACGAGCTGCACCTTCTTTGGGTATGGGGTGGATATGCCGGTATCCTGCTGGTCAGCCTGTTCGCTTTCTGGCGCGGTGGCTGGGCTGAACGCTCGGCCGCCGCGGCCATCCTTTTTACCTGGGTGCTCACGCCACTGGTTCAGAACCATTTCGATCCGACAGTCTTGGGCATTGCGGTCGATGGCGCGACCGGCATCGTGCTCACGGCGATATCGCTGAAGTCGCGCCGGATCTGGAGCCTGTTCGCCGCCGCCTCGGTATGGGGGGCGTTCACGTGCCACTTCATGGCCGGTGTGTTCAGCCAGATCGGCTATTTTTCGTACATAACAGCGCTTGGCCTGCTCGGCGGCATTTATCTCATCATCGGCTTGGGAATAGGGGTGCTGGAACACCAGTTCTTGCAGAAGCACAGGCACCTCTTGCGGGTGCGTACCGATGGCTAAACCCCGCAAGCCGTTTGCCAAAAGCGGCGGCAAGGGGGGAGGCGCCGAGGACGAATTCACGATCGAGCGCGGCATAGATGCCATCGACCAGCTCCGGGAAAAGATGCGCCAGGCGGGCATGACCGACTGCGCCGACGCGCTCGATGAGGTCTTCATCCGTTGTCTGCGCAACTATGTCAGCGGCGATGAACCAAAACCTGAGCCCGAGGTGCAGCCCACTCTCACAAAGAAAGCCGACGACACGCTCAACTAGCCATCGACGGGGAGACGACAGAATGCCGAAAGGCACGCCACATGAAACCCTGAACGTCCTGATGACGCTCTGCCGCAAGATGCTCGGCAGCGGTCACGCGATGCGCCTGTATGTTTTCCTGGGCGCGGTGCTCGAGATGATCGGCGTCGTTGTCGGTATAGCGGGCCCGTACGTTCTGAAGCTGTTGGTCGACGCCTTAGGGGCAGAGCGGCAAATCCCTGTCCTTTTCCTGCTCGTAGGCCTGTTTGTTTTTAGCTGGTCGGGCACCAGCATCCTGTCCACCCTGCGGTCGGTTTATTCGACCAAGGTCATCGACCGGATGACGGCTGACCTTTCTGCCCTTGCTGTGCGGCACCAGTTGCCTGTCTCGGCGCGGCAGCGCAGCGGCGATAGCGGGAATCTCCATGGCCTGCTCGAACGACTGCCCTACAGTTTGATGGTTGTCGTGGAAGGGCTCATCTGGCGTGCTGTGCCTATCGTGCTGCAGCTTCTCGGCAGCCTGTGGCTGATATGCACGGTCATCCCGATCCACTATGCGGCAATCCTGGCGCTCGTTTTGGTCGGTTACGTCGGGGCGACATGGGCCAGCGCCAAAGATCACCGGCAGAGATCGAAAGAGGCCAACCTGGCGATAGGGGAGGTGTCGGCACAGACCGCAGATCTGCTACGCAATTCGAGGCGGGTGGTCTTGAATGGCGCCCTGGATCGCGAGATCTGGCGGCTGGAGGATTATTTCCAAAAACGGACTTTCACAAACAGCCGAATGATGTGGTCGCTGGTTCGGATGGTGAGCTGGCAATACGGCATTGTCGGCATCGGCTTGATAGTCCTGCTGTCTCTTGGCGCTATGGATGTTCTCGCCCATCGCATGACGATCGGCGCCTTCATCCTTCTGCAGGCCTACGCGTTCCGGCTGGCTTTGCCACTGAGCGGGGTAGGCTTTGTCCTCAGCCAGTCGGCGGTCGCGGTCAGCAACATCAAAGACGTGCTGGACTTGGCCGAAGGGCCCGAAGAGACAGCCGAGGCTGGGAAGCCACCTGAAGGCACAGCACGCATTCAACTGAAGAACATAAGCTTCAGCTACACCGAAGACCGCAAGGCGCTGGACAACATCAGCATAGACCTGGAGCCTGGGTCTTTCACGGTGATCGTTGGTCCCAACGGATCCGGCAAATCGACCCTGGCGCAGATCATGGCCGGCGTTCTTGATCCGGACGAAGGCCAGGTCCTGATCGACGGTCGCGATCTCACGCACATTCCCCAGAAAGATCGGCACCGCTTCGTCCTTTACGTTCCCCAGTTCGTCGGCATGCTCAATCGATCGCTTTTGGACAACGGCCTCTACCCTCCAACAACCTTCACCGAGCAGGAGTTAGCAGCTCTGCTGCGCAAATGGAACTTTCACGACGACGGCCGTGCACCAGACCTAAACGGCTCCATTGGCGAGCAAGGCGAACGCCTGTCTGGCGGCCAGCTTCAAAAGCTGGAGCTGGCCCGTATCGCCGGAGTAAACGTTTCAGCGATCATCCTCGACGAAAGCACTTCTGCCCTAGATCCTGCGATCGAAGCTGCCGTCGTCACATATCTTCGAGCACGGATCGGACAAAATTCTACGATGGTGATGATTACCCATCGTATCGAGATGGCGCGCGCGAGCACGCAGGTAATATTCCTCACCGGGGGGCAGGTTGTCGCAACAGGTCGTCATTCTGACTTGGTGATCGACGTGCCTGAATATGTC
>CAMLIY010000119.1 GCA_946480125.1 uncultured Asticcacaulis sp. | reverse complement strand
GCGCCCAATGCGGACGTCGTGATTTCGAGCCGATTGGTTCTCCTGAAAGCAGACTTGCGACGATCCCGCTTAATTGGCGATCGATGACATTATTGTATACTGCGTAGATATAGGAACGAGTTGCGGTGAAATGGTCACGGCGCCCGCTATGCCGTTGAATCATGAGTGTAAAACGGGTCCCTACTTCGCTGCACCGCCTAATCAAGGTCGGAAATTATGAATTCGTATTTCTTCGAGAAAGGTCAATTTGGATGATGAGATCATTCGACGCTTCTCCAGCCAGTCTACAAATGCCCTGTTTTCAACTGTGTTTTCGAGGGTCGGTTGCTTCCAACTCGGCACGATGTCACAGAACGGCCGAGGCAAATTCTGAATCACATCGCGCACATCCGTGTCGGACAGGCGCGTTTGAAGCTTATTGAACAGGGAAATTTGAGTTCTGACTGCTTTCGTGTTTTTGATAATCACCTGACCCACTGCGGGATCAATACTGTCAATAAGTGCGTTTGTACGATCTAGAATCGGACCAATTACGCCGGCCCGCGCTGGAAGCCCAGGAAGGAGTGACATATCCATGCCTCCAATGACCTTTAATTTTTGATCATCGGTGATACTGGCCTTCAGTAGCCTTTCACGGAAATCATCATCCATCTCAACTTGGTCGGCAACTTCCAGGTAGCTATCCATATTCCTGCTGATGAATAAAACCTGCAGAGCTACGTTTTCCTCTAGCTCAGACAGACTTTCTGGAGAGAACTCAACCCCTTCGTCCTCGACCAGTATCGACAGCTTCTGTTCGTCGAGGTTCTCAGGAAATCTAGTGAACTGATATGGAAGCACTTTAATGTAGGTGCGGTAAACATCGTTGGGTAACGCGTCGTTGCTAATCAAAAATGTATTCAAAGGGATTTCTGCCTGACCCCCACCGACCTGAATTTTGGAGAGCTTTGCCAACACATTGGCGTCCTGTAAGTAGGTGGTCAGGATTTCGGGATCGCCCTCTTCGCTGGTAAGAAATGCGAGACAGTTTTCCCAGGCCGGCTCAATTTTTCGTTCTTCGAAAAGGAACGCATGGAAGCGATCGGGAACTTGATCCAGAGACGGTAATACCGCTGCCTGTCTATCAAGAAACGTCTGTAGAAGCTCCAGATCTGCCTCGTCATGGTTCAGGGCTGTAATGATCGCAGCCACGTCCTCCTCCGAATTTTGATCAAGGGTCAGCACCACATTTATTAGGTAACGTTCGAAATTGCCCTCAATCTTCTCACTCAGGGCCGCATTTTCGGCATTTATGATAGTTGTGTAATTTTTGGTCCGCAGAGGGCCTAAATCTTTTACACCCAGGACGGTGTGGAAAATGAATGCCAGATTTTCGAAGGACATGTCATACAGGCCCTCTTCAAACACCAGTTGGTAGACAGCCGGGTTGCTTTGGAGGCCCACAAGATCTTTAATTTCAGGTCTAACTAGTTTCAAACGCGCCGGCTCAAACGGTACACCAATGGCCAGAATGTCGGGTAGCCGGTCCGAAACGAACAGGGACAGGCGATCATCTTTGCGCTGCAATTCACGCAAGGTCCGGTCCGGCACATACGCAAGGACATTTGCCATGTGGGCTAGATCGTCGGCGCTATCGATAGCTGCCGCCACGAACTCGGGCCACCTATTGACCAGCGCAGAGACAAGCGGCTCGACGAACTTCCCCCGCTCATAATAGGCACTGAAAAACAGGGTGCAGTCCGCGAAATTGGAGGAGATAAACCCCAGAAAATTTGAGATTTTCGAGCCATATTCCGCTGGGTTACTAAACAGACAATCAACCAAGTGTAGGTTGAGAACGTAGCTTTGACGGAAATCGTCCTCGCGCATCTCGGTGATAACCTCTTTCGGGTTATCGATAGGAAAATCAGGATCTGGATTTGTGAAGCTTCGAATTTGTATCAGAAATTTATTGTCATTCGGAGAGAGACGACCCGAGTGGAACAATGAAGTATATTGATAATAGGTATCGTCGAGATATCCTTCGAAAACCAAGAATCTGGCCAGTTCGCGGTTTTCGCCAAAACCATCGAACAAGCCGTCTGTTTCCTTTGCATCTACGCGAATGATTTCGTTAAATTTCGCCACCCGAAGGTTAGAAAGCTTTAATCTAAGATCTCTGATCGTCTTCTGAGCGCCTTCTTTAAATTCCGGTGTCCCGGCCCCAATTTCTTTCTTTCTCTGTTGATAGGTTTTGTGGCTATTTACCTGATTTTGAATGCCAGAAATGTCAGCTTGATGGTTATAGCCTTGCTGGGCGATGAAGCACTGGATGTGTTTTGTATCTAAGAGTTTTTCGAATTCCGGATGATCAGATATTGTTCCTATCGGCACGTTCGAGTGACTACTCCAGCTAATATTAGTCGTTCCTTGAGGCAGTTTGCCAATCAACGTCATGGCGTATACTTTTCGCAGCTCATCCAGATCGGAAACTACCTGCTTTTCAGCGATATCAATTTCCGCTTCGAGTTCGATAATTTGACGTTTGTAGTCTGCCTCGTTCTTGGCAATGTATTCATCATGCCGGCTTAGTAAAGCTGCTAGATTACCTTTTCCCCGGTGCAGGTCTTCAAAATCGCTTGGCAGCAGGTTCTTGTAGATCAATACTGCCAAGAGCTTGTTTGAATCCAGGAGCCCTACTTTATCCGCCTCCAGATTGGAGATGTAAATGGCGTATTCGTTGAAAATATTTTGGATCAGACGAAGATCGTTCAAATATCGCGAGACTTCACGTAAGAACTGAGAGTGCAGTCGTGTATCCAAAGACAAACGTTTGCCTTGCTCCAGGACTTTATCGATTGCGTTCGAGCTGTTGATGATTGGAATGACAGGGATGATAAATTCAAAAAATTTTGTCCGGTCTGTATTCACAAACATATTGTCGCGGAGCGCGTACAAGAAGCGTATGGTGCGCTTCACTCCGGAGTTCGCGTTTATGAGGCTGTTTATTTCGCGAAGCTTTATAAATATGTCTGGATTATTAAATCGGTCCAGATCTTCAATCACAACCAAGTCATATTTTGTCGATTGGAAGAAATAGATTATCTCATCCAGATGGCGGTTTAGTATGGACGCCTCTCGATTCTCATCTGAGGTAATCTCTATCTCTTTTAATGAGACACTCTTAAGCGATATGGCAAAGCTACGAATATAGACTTGGTAGATAGCTGTCCAAGTGAATGCCAGACCAATCAAGAAGCATAGGTAATTGTACCAATTCGCCAAGTCGAATGGCAGGAAATACTTTCCGTTAAAAATAGCATCTTTGTTGTCCAACACATGCCAGCAAGCGAACACGCCCAATATAAAGCATAAGGGGACAACCAAGGCCCACTTACCTGGGGATTGGATCCTTTTAAATCGGGACAATGGCAGCTTATTCGCATCTGAACCATAGAGCATCTGCTGGAGGATGCTTCGCTCGATTTCCTGTTTGCTAACGTCTCCGCCGCCCTCAGCGACTTCAGGGAGGAAAGCGGCCAAGGAAATTCTCAACGCTGATCGTTTGTACTGCTTAAGAAACGTTTTGATAATGCTGCTTTTGCCTGACCCGTATGGGCCAGTCAGTGCAATATTAGAGACGTTTGTACTGTCGGTGGCGAAGGACAGGGCTCTGCAATAGACGCCATCAGGATCTGCCTTATCGGTAGGCGCAAGGTCGACAAATTCCGACTGTTTTGGAGCGCTTACCTTCTTTTGAGCAAATTGCCCCGCTATGTTTTTTCGAAACCCAAGCAAAATCCTGTAGCCTCCCCATAAGTGCAAAAGTTGCAATCATCTGCACACTCTCGTTGTAGAGCAACATAGCTCGAATCGCAATTCACCTAAGGTGCCTGACCGCGTAGGGACAAAGTCCCGACCATGCCTTTCGCGGCGGATTAAGTCACTTCCGCTTTTCTATATCTAAAACAAGCTGGGAGGCCGCTTCGGGCCAAAACCGGTCCTCCTTTCCCCGTTAGAGATCGAGCCCCCAGGGTGGAGACCTCTTGGACTCCATCTCCGACGAGGCGGCCGGCTGGCCGCAACGGCCTCAGATCCACAGCTTTCGATACACTGCCGAATCCGCCAGAAGTTCGGAATGCCTGCCCTGCCTGACCAGGCGGCCGTTCTTCACGAACAGAACATGATCGGCTATCTCCGCCATACCCTCATGGTGGGTGATCATAATCAGGGTTGTGCGTCCCCCGAATCGTTCGCATAGCTCTGCGACCACCGCGCGTTCACTGGCCGGATCGAGGGCGGAGGTGCTTTCATCCAGGATTATCACAGGCGCCTGAATACCGACCACCCGCGCCAATTCCAGCTTTTGCATTTGGCCGCCTGACAGGCGTTCCCCCTGCTCGCCCACGATGGCATGGAAATCGACCTCTTTGCCGGCATCAGCGAATTGCCATTGCATGAGTAGTTCGGCCACCTCCGCCTCGGTCAGCCTTGTCGGTGGGTAGAGGGCATTGCTGCCCAGCGGCCGGTTGAATAGCCCGATGAACTGGGGGACATAGAGGACGAGCCTGTGCCTGGCGCGGGCCTCGACTGTCGCGAGGTCCCTGCCCGCTATCCGTACGGCACCAGCTGAGGGCACGAGAATGCCGGCGATCAGTTGCGCCAGGGTGGATTTGCCTGAGCCGTTGGGCCCGACAATCACCGTGAAGGACCCGGCCTGAATCTTCGCGGTGATGCCGTTAATTCCCGGCAGACCCGGGCCATAGGCAAACTGAACATTCTCCAGGGTCATTGTCGCGGCGCCGGCTGGCACGTCAACGCCCTGGATATCGCCTTCGGGCGCCCTCGACAGGCTGAGGACTTCCCGGAGATTGGCCAGGGCCAGGGACGCTTGACTGATGATGAAGGCAAAGCTGCCGAGGGGCACGACGAGGCGCAAGGCGTAGGCCTGGACCAGGATCAGGTCACCGACGGTCAGGACATGATGGGCGACATCGTGGCCGGCCAGGAGCAACAGGCCGAATAGCCCAAGCGAGAGGGTGCCATATTGAATGGCTGACAGCTCCACCAGGGACGCGGTCACGGCTTGCATCCCCTGCGCCTTGTCGCGATAGCGGCGGGCGGCGCGGCCCATTTCCCATTCGATGGCGCCATTGAAGACGACACGGCGGGCATTGCGGAGGATGTCGCCATTGTTCTGCGAGACCCGGCTTGCTACGGCGTTGGCCCGGTTCGAGACCGCGCGATGGTGCGCGGCGCCAATGCGCGTCGTCAGGGCATAGGCGCCCAGCACCAGGCACAGGGCGATGAGATATCGCGTGGGGACCAGGGCGGCCATGACCGCCGCTGTCGCCGCCACCTGAATGACCAGGGGCACCGCGCGCCAGATCAGGCCGTCGGCGACGATATAGAGACTGAAGGGCAACCGTTCTATCCGTCCAAGGGTCTGACCACTGTCGGTGTCGCGGGCGGTCGCCGCTGCCGGCAGGGCTGCGCGCAGGGTGTTTTCTGCAAGCGTTCCGGTCACCTCGTCGATGATGCGGGTGGAATAGACCATCCGCGCGGTAGTGCAGATCGTGGCGCCGGACCAACTGACCGCGAAGGCGGCGACATAGAGAATTATGCCGGTTGGCCCCAGCGTGCCGGCCGACAGGCCATCGATCAGCCCCTTGAGGGCGATCGGTCCGGCAATGCCGAGGGCGATCCCCAGGCTTTCAAGACCGGCACCGATCGCCACCCGCACCCGTTGCCGGCGCGATGCCACCATTTCTCGCGCGACCCGCCGCAGCATGGTGAGCGTCGTCACTTTAATGGAGGAGCCGTTTATATCCGCCATCGACCATATTCCTTCCCACATTGATCAGCCGCTGCACGCGCAAGCGCAGGAAATCGGAGCGGCCCTTCCATTCTTCGCGGACACGCGTTTCGCCGAAGAGCACGACGGCGATCTCGCGCTGGCTGGCGCCGGCTGCCAGCCCGTCATAGGCCTGCAAGGCCAGGAGCCATTTGCCGGCACAGGGTTCGGCCGGAAACAGGCCGCGGGCGAAGCGCCCCAGACGGCGCAGGGAGGCCAGCCGGGCGATGGTTCTAAGCTTGGCCTCGACGTGGTCGAACCCGCCGATCTGGTAACGGAGACGCACCGGCCCTTCGCTCAAGGTCCCCTCGCCAACCTGAAGCTGGATTTGATGGCCGCCGTTAGAGAGGACGACCATTTCCCGGCCTGAGCGATCCATCAACAGATCAGCGAGGCCGGGAAAATGGGCGATATCGAAGGCATCGACGTGATTGCGGGATATAGGTTCGGCTGTGACGGCGAGAACCGACGGATCGAGGTCGGCGCGCCAGAACAGCCTGTCTTCCAGGTCCCCCTCGCCCCGAGGGCCTGCGCGAACAAATATCCCAGATGAAAAAGCCGGTTGAGATTGGCCGTCTTGAGGCAACAGGCGGCCTCGCCCAGCGCCAGGACTTCTGACCGCGTTCGCAGACGGGCCACCGCGTCCTGATAGGCGTGGCTGCGCCGCAGCCAGGTCCAGGCCCAGTGCCGGCCGTCGGCCTTCAGCAAGGGCTGATAGTGCTGGCGGTCCCCCCATTGGGTATCGAAGGTCTCCGCGGTTACATGCCATCGTGACATTTCCCCCTCCATTCGGACGTTCTGTCCGTCACTCACTGATCGATCCGGGAGCCGGCTTGCGACTGAACCCGACTATTGTTTTCTCTCGGTGTCCGCGCTGTCCGCAGGGCCGCCTTTGAGGGCCAGGAATTCGCGAAGGCAGTGGGCAAAGGCCTGGTCGAGCGCATCGGCGCACGCCGTCATCCCGACTTTTCTCATGTCGAGCCGCAGGCCATTGACGGCATCGATACCGCGCTCGATCTTGGAAAAGTCGGTCTCTTCCTTACCTGCGCCGTTGCCCTCACCTGGCGAGCGCGGCGGCTTATCCGGCATTCTGGACCAGACGGAGTTTCGGTCGTTCCAGCACACGGGTGATCCCTGTCACCGCTGACACGCGTTCGCGTTGTGCTTGGTTGATCGAGATGGCCGCCGCCTGGACGCGGGTATGCGCCCCTACCTTTTGGACCGTGCCCAGCCGTTCCAGCGTGACCCCAGTGCGTTCCCAAACCGATCTCAGGATTCCCGTCTGCATCAGGCCGATGATGCGATCGACCCGGTGCTGAAGGCCGAACTCGATATAGCCGGCGACAAGGGCGCGAAGAATATGCAGACGCTGCGCCGGCGGCAGCCGGCTATCGACGCAGAACCGGGTGCCCTCCCAGGTGCGCGCAGCCGAGAAAATGGAATTGTCGTCGACCAGATCCGGGAAATGATCGGCGAGCATGCACCCGTAGCCTATGGGTGTCAGGCGGCTGCACCCCAGCACGGTTTTACGATCAATGCTGTAAACCAAATATTTGGCCGCCAAGGTGTCATACTGATCGAACTCCATGCCGTTCAGGGATTTAACATCATAATGTTGGCGGTCGATAAATTCGCGGTGACGCAGCCGAAACTGACCGTAAAAGAGGTCGGCATTCGCGGCGATGTCTTTGTAGCTTATGAGTTTTAACATGCGATCTTCCTCCTAAGGGTGAAGATTTCAGATCAGCACAGACGCAAGCCCATCGACACCCCGCGAATGCGTAGTGAATTGAGGCTTTTTCATGGCAGGCGTATCCACCGCGCCGCAAACGGACGCGAGGCAATTCTCGTCCGATTTGGGTCGCCTTATGCTCGTCGGTGGACCAACTAGAATGAGATTTCGATGAGGCCCAGTTGGAGGCAGATAATGGCGGCCAGCCCGCGATCATGGACGTTCAGCTTTTCAAAAACGCTGCGCAGATGGCAGTCCACCATGGCCGGGGTCGTGGTGAGGGCGATGGCGATTTCCTTATTGGACAGGCCGTACGCGACCCGGCCTATGACCTGGCTTTCTTTTATCGTCAAGACAACGCTGGGCGGGCCATTGACCACGGACCCGATCAGACGGCAGTAGATTTTATAGAAATGGTTGCAGTGGCTGGCCAGAATGTCGAGTTCGGACGGTTTGATCACGCGCCTGTCTGAACTGGCCATCGCAATGCCCGCAATCTGCGACTTGGGACCATCAAAGGGGATCCCGATGCCACCGTGAAGCCCTGCGTCGTTCGCTTCCCTGAGAAAGCCCTTGCCCCGGCGGGATACCCGATCGCTTCGCTCCAGGTCACGCCAGAGAAACGGCTCATATATACTCCACGCCCGTTGCGCCACGGGATCGAGCCGGTGCAGTTGGCGATCGTTGTAATGATCCTGCCAGGCTTGCGGATATGTATTGATGAGACCAAAGCCTCGATGGGCCTCTGGAATCCGTTCATCGTAGTGCACCGTAAAGTTGACGTGGTTGAATCCCCTATCCAGGAGGCATTCAAGCAGCCGATGGGTCAACGCGCCGACAGATCGCACCTCGCGCGTCGCTTCCACAAATCCCTCGAACGAGCGTCTCCACGGCATGGCAACGGTCCCCAATTGCCAAAGACATCAATATATCAACCCTAAATACAGTCGGCTCCACCATACGTCGAGTCCTCCCCTTTTGTCCATCCATGTGGTAATTGGTGCCTGTGGTAGATGGGGGATTTCGGAAACGCCCCGAATATCGTCAGCGACCCAGTTGATGAGACCGGCTATCTACAGGCTCGTGAGGCCTCGGCGCTCATGACCGTCTGGAATCGATCCGTTCCGGGCGCGCGACAGGTAAGTGGAAGACAGAAACGTATTGCGCATTTAAAGATGACGGCTATTTTTGATCCCGTCTTCGGTCGCCTTCACGTCTAAGCAAGGTTTGGTCGGTAGAGACGGGCTACCGGCGGGTTTCAGTTTCAGATCAGAGTGACGTGCATCATGGCAATCCGATTATACGACAGCGCCTGGGTCTTATTCCGCGAGAGCGATGAACCGCGTCAGGTTTTCAAGAACCGCACAAATCCGGCGATGTTCGATGATGGCGGCTATCACTATGACATCGATGGAAGGCACTTTTTTTTTGCCGCAGCCGCGCCGG
>CAMLIY010000118.1 GCA_946480125.1 uncultured Asticcacaulis sp. | reverse complement strand
TTCATCGCTATGCGTATCAGCCCATTTCACGCGGCTCCTGCCGGCGAGATAACCGCCAAGTCCTGCGGAAATCCACTGGGTGACGACAAACCATATGGCGAGCCCGGCGCCGAGGGTCGTCCCGGTCGCTGGCGTCAGATGCCAAACGGAAAACGATCCGAACCCTAAAGCCGTGCCCAAAGGTATGAGCACAAGGGTCGCCGCGGAGGCTGCCACGCCGCCGCCGAGAATCGCGGCCCAGTGGATGCCGGACTTGGTGGATTCCGAATTGGGGGCCGTCAGGTCCCGCGTGTCGACGGCTGTCTGGATGTCCATCTGTGCGATCAGCGATGGAACAGCAAAGCGAGAATGATGATGACCGGAATGGGAACGCCCAACAGCCAAAGCAGAATACCCTTACCCATGATCAACTCCTGTTTTGAGATAAAGCACAGGCATACGACGCAAGACACGCGTTTAAGATGCCGAATAGCCGTTTGGAATACAAAGAGTTAGTAAGGGGCGTAGGTCGGCCGGCCAGATCTGCGCCGAAACCTGCCCGATGCGTGGTGGCATTATTGCCGGCGCGCTACATCGTGATCGTTGTGGCGACAAAACGACTTGTGTCTTTTTGCGTGTGCCTTCACGATGCACGAAGTGGAGTAGACTATGGACGTGCCTGAAATCGATCTGAACCAGTGGCTGAGCGCCGTGATCTGGCGCTGGACGCAGCAGGACATTGATATGGAAGGCGTGCGGTCCGAACTGTTCGATCTGGTGAGACTGCCGGTCGATGTGGAGGATCTCGAAGCGCTGAATGTCTATTTCGACGTGCTGTTTCTCAGGTTTGAAGCCGGACAGGCGAATGTCGAGCAAACGGTCACCGCGTTTATTCAGCTCATCGAGTCGCTGAAGCAGCCCCGCGTCAGGTAGGGGCAACGGCGGACCGACACTCGCCTTATCCTCCGCTTACACGTACTGTGTGCGATGCCCACTGAAACCGAAGTCGGCCTCGCCTAGTTTGCCGCGTGTCTGCGCATAGCAAGTGCCCGGCAGTCGGGGTGAATCGAACCATCTTTAGCAACATGAAGACACGATCGGGCTGATTTATGGAAGACATCTACGACTGCGTAGTGATCGGTGGCGGACCGGGTGGGCTCACTGCCGCCTTGTATCTCGCGCGGTTTCGGCGGAAAATCTTAGTCATCGATGCCCGGGAGAGCCGGGCGGCGCTAATCCCCGTATCGCATAATTTCCCTGCATTTCCTGACGGGGTGACGGGACGCAGCCTGCTTTCGCGGTTACGCGAACAGTTGGAGCCCTATGCGATCGATACGCTGGCAGAGAGCGTTGTCGCGCTTGAGCGGCGAGCAGAGGTTTTTCGTGTCGTAACGGCGACGCGAACCGTCTTAGCGCGACGGATTGTCATCGCGACTGGCATTGCGGATCGCGGCATGTCGGGTGAAAACTGGCGGCTCGGTATCGAGGCGGGGGGATTGCGTCTTTGCCCAATCTGCGACGCCTACGAAATCATCGACAAATCGGTTGCGCTTCTGGCGAGAACCGAGCACGCCGCGTCGCACGCCTTGTTCTTGAGGGATTATACGGACAAACTCACGGTATTTCACGTCGGCGCGGAAGCGGCGTTCGCCGCAGACGAGGCAGTCGCTCTCGCCAACGCCGGCATTACGATCGTCCATGATGTGGGCGCGGGCGTCGCCGTCGACGCTGCGGGGCGGGCAAGCGTTCGGGCCGGCAATGCAGTCCGGTCATTCGATACGGTGTATCCGATGTTCGGATGCCACCCGCGCAACGAACTGGCCAAGACGCTCGGCGCCCAATGCGACGCGGAGGGCAAACTCCTGGCGGATCCCTATCAGGAAACAACGGTCCCGGGCGTCTTTGCCGTCGGAGATGTTGTCAGTGGACTGAACCAGATCAGTGTGGCGGTCGGGCAAGCGGCGATTGCGGCAACCCACATCCACCACGGCCTGCGCGACCAGACCGTAAGCTATTAAAGGCCTGGTCGCCTTCACCATGAGTCAGGATGTCTTGAGCGAATCCGGTGGCGGCCTTCAGCCATTATGGTAATCTTGACGAGACCGGAGGACGCAATGGATATCGACGATAAAAAAGACGTAGGCATTTTCGGATTCAAACGTTCAAAGCATCGTCGCAAGAAGCCGGCGATGGCCTTGTTGGCCGTCTCAATTCTCGTGATCATATTTGCCGTCTGGTTTGTCGTGATACGTCACTAAGGTGTCGTGGCTTTCCTTATCCCTTCAGACTGTTTGCAGACAAGGTGTCGCATCGTATCCTGATGCCCAGCGTCTTACCCTTTGAGGGTCGGATCGACCGCCAGGGAGATGCGTCCGCGCCTCGCGTTGCGCCCGCGGCCGTGCGGTCGGTTCGATCCATTCAAATAGGAGAGTCTCGTGAACCGGAAATTGACCCGCCGCGCCTCGCATGTTTTGGACCTGTTGCCGGTCGCGCATGGGCTTATGCGCACAACGCCGTCGGCGCACCTGCTTACGGCGGCCGCCGTCGTCAGGCATCCGATGTCCGCCGGTTGGCGCCCGGCCTGAGCGCAGCCGCCACGGTCGGACTCGCGGCATTTGCCGTCGCCGCGTTCGTCAAAGGCCTCAAAACAAGATCGACAAATCGTACCGGCGGTAAGAGCGCAGGGCTCGGAAGATCATCCGTCACCTGAATTGCGGATAAACGCGGCCTTGGGTTATCCCGAAGCCATCACCACGCCGATCATGATCGCGGCATAATGCGCCGCCGCGCCGGCCAGCACGTGTCCATGCCAGATGGCGCGCCGAAATTTGAGGCGCTTCAGCATAAACAGGACGGCGCCGAGGGTGTAAACCAGACCGCCACCGCCGAGCAGGGCGAGTGCGGGAGCCGGTGTTCCCTGGACAAGCGGTTTGATGGCGATCACGATTATCCAGCCTAATACCAGATAGAAACTGGTGACCACGATATCGCCCATGCGTGGCACGAACATGCGGATCAGCACCCCGACGAGCGCCAGGCTCCAGACAGCCGCGGTCATTGCCCAACCCCAGGTGCCGTGCAGGATTTGCGTGGTGAACGGCGTGTAGCTGGCGGCAATCATCAGAAATATGCCGGCATGGTCAACCCGGTACAGATAGGGCTGCCATCGCGCGTGAGAAAAATTATATGCGGTGGAAAAGACCAGCATTGCGACCAGTCCGGTTGCATAAACGGCAACGGCGGCGACCCGCCCGAGGAGGCCATGGCTAACCGCAAGGCCTATCGCAGCGCCGCCACCAAATAATGCCAGGGCGAGTGCGAGAATGTGGACGATAAGGTCGGCGGTGCGTTCTGACGCGGTCGGGTAGTGCGGTTCTGCCCCCACGGCCCAGTCCGGCGCTGGCTGCGACGGCGTCAAAGAATCGGGGACGCCAGACGGTGACGAATTTATATGCATGACCAGATCCACTCTCAGGCGCCAAGATCGCGGAGCCGGTAGGTCCTCCCACACCTAATCTGGTGGGACGGTCAGCAAGGGCAGCGCAGTTCAATATTTATAAGATACGGCGCAACCGCGTAAAAAATCGATTGTCATTGATGATTCAGCATCCTGTATCTCTATCGTTAACGCCATTCCGACAAGTGTTAACTAACTGATCCTCTTAATATTTTGGGAACGGGTTGATGTGCCAACAGATGTGCGAACGTTTAGTGAGCATGCGGATTGCCGGCAAGTCGGCTCAGGTCTAGCTTCGAAGCCAGGTCGATAAGTTGGCCTGTACTCATATTTCCGCGGCCGTCGACGTGCCACAGCGGCGACGAAGCAAGGGGATTAATATTAAAGCCCGCGTTCCGAAGCCTTTGAACGATCTTTGCCACGCTGTTCGTCATCTTCCGTCTCCACTGCACCGATCGTCGTTTAGGCCGAGTCGCGCGGCTTGTGGAGTCACGGGTGGTGCCGCGCGTCGCTGCGTTTCGTAAGAACCGCGACGGTGACGGCGAGCCCTAGACCGAGAGCGAGTTCAAGAAGCGGCCGTTTAAGGGCTGTGCCGTCGCCGCGGATGTGCCGGCTTACGCCGGGACGTTCTGGGCCCTCGGGTTGAAAGGTTTCACCCATGGCGCGTCCATAGGCTTGCGTGACCTCCGCGCCGAAAAAGATAATTTGGGTCGAATAATAGATCCAGACCAGAAGGACGATGAGCGAGCCGGCGGCGCCATAGGTCGAGCTTAGGGCGCTGTGGCCAAGATAGATGCCGATCAGGGATTTTCCGCCGGTAAAGAGCAAGGCGGTGATCAGGGCACCGATCCAGACATTGTTCCAGCGAAACCGGACGTCCGGCAAGACCTTGAACGTGACGGCAAAGAGGATAGTCGACACCAGGATGGAGATGACGACATTTCCTGCCGACAGGACAAGGGCGGGCGCGGTGCCCTGAAAGGCGCCGGTGATGGCCGCCAGAAACGAGGAAATGGCGAGCGAAAGCAGAAGCAAGAGACAGATGCAGACGATCATGCTGAAAGACAGGAGACGTTTCAGGAGGAACTGCAGGGGCGGTGTATGCGTTTTGGGGACGTTGAAGATTTCGTTCAGGGCGCCTTGAAGCTGGGCGAAAAAGCCGGAGACGGAAACGAGCAGCGCTCCGAACCCGATCACCGTGGCGATCAGACTTGAGTGTTGATTGCGCGAATGGGCGATTACATCCTGAATCGTCTGGGCGCCGGAACATCCGACCATGCCCCCGATCTGGTTCACGACTATGCCCGAGGCCGCCTCCTGGCCCAGGATGAGGCCTGCGACGGAAATTACGATGAGGAGCAGTGGTCCGAGGGAGAGGACGCTGTAAAAGGCGAGGGCGGCGCCGTGCCTTGGCGCGTCGTCTGCTTGCCAATCCTTGACGGCGTCTTTTAGGATTTGGGTCAATAAGCCGATGGTGAGTTTCTGTTGCATCTGAGCAGCCCGCAGTGATGTCTTGCGGTCGAGAGTAAACCCTGCATGGGTAAATATGCGCTGCGGATTGCTTGCTGAAAGGATGAGGCGGTCGTGAAGCCTTCCAGCATTAATCCAGCTGAGTCGACATATAAATTGCCCTGTCGCCATCCGAGCCATCGGCTACAGGTATGTGGCGAACCGGTTCGGGCACATCACCTTCCGGCCTGACCCGCCATCCGAGATGCTCGAAGAAGCTCTCGGCATGTTCTGTCACGAGCCATAACTCCTTCGTGCCCAGGTGCCGCAACCTTCCCTCGGCCAAGCTGATCAGACCGGCGCCATAGCCCTGGTCCTTGTACTCAGGGGTGACCAGAACCGACCGCAAAACCGCGATAGCGCCATGGTGCTCGACGCCAATGAAACCGGCCGGGCAACTGGCCGGGCCCAGACGCCAGAAACTCTGGCGTTCGGTCCTCGCTTTGTGAGGTTTCAAATGTTCGGAATGCAAGGCTGACTTCAGCCCGGCATCAGATGCATCAATTTCGAAGAATTCGTTAAAAGCAATCATACCGACCGCTGGGCTAGGTGCACGCTCACCTGAATAGGTCCGGCAGGCGCCAAAGGACGCCATCCGTGAAGTGTGAGGTGGCCGCCATAAGAAAGCGATGCAAGCAGATGTCCTCACCTGTTGGAGAGTGATGGTGTGTGTCGAACCCCAGACGGAAGATATATGCGTTCTCTAATATTTCCGTCGCCTATCCATATCGCTTGCTGACAGGGGTTCTGAAACTAATGGCGCGAGAGGAACCGTCATGATTATCGAAAGCAGCGCAAACATTGTTCGGGCGGATATCGCCAGAATGCTCGTCAGCTACAAGGTGCAGCCGGACGACCGGACCGGTGCCACCTATGACCTGATCGAATATCTTGCCCTGCGCATGTCCGAGCGGTCCGACGTAGATGTCTTCAATCTTGCGATCTTTGTTCAGCATGAACTCGACAAGTTTATGTTCGGGGACGGAAGTAACCCCGATACCATCGAAAACCTTGCCAGGGTCGCCTTCGCTATAAAACTCGGCGGCGCCGAATTTTACCGCGCCATATCTTCCGCATCTGTGTGCTTCGGACAGCGGGTGCGCAGTCAACGTAGCCTTTGACGGATGACAAGAGATGGACGGACGCGGGACGGGTAGGCGCGACATTAGCGCGTGGCGTGGCGAACATAGGGCCGGCATATGAAAACCGAGGTCAAGGCGCTGCTTTACAACGCGGCTGGACATGACGAGGCCATGGCAACGGCAGACATAGATTTTGCCGGGCTGAATAAAAATAAACTTCTTTGGATCGATGGCCCTGCCGATAAACTGGTAACCTTAAAAGCCCTGCCCGAAGATGTTGCGCGCGCCATTCATGCGGATGCGCAAACGGCAACGCTCGAGATTTTTGATTCCTGCTATCGTTTTTTCGTGCCGGTGCTGGACAGCAACAATGCGATCCGCCAGTTGACTTTTTTGGTGGGAAAAGGCTGCCTGATTACGATCTGTGATCAGCGACCTGGGTTCATGGACCGCTTCGTCGAGACCGACCGGGGCGAAACCCTGAACGGCAAGCTCACGCCGTC
This sequence comes from uncultured Asticcacaulis sp., assembly GCA_946480125.1. Next base: position 2,552 of record CAMLIY010000118.1, on the reverse strand, counting down.
GGCCCTGGCCGCGTCCCTTCTCTCGGAATTGCTGGATGACTATCGCAAGGGCATTGCCGATATCGACAAGAAAATTGATAAGCTCGACGAAGACATCCTGCGTGTACGGGAGAAGAAAGCGCCGCTCGCCACACTCGCGACCCTCCGCCGGCGGGTGTCAAGACTAAGGTCGTCATTGGGGGATATGGGAGGAACGATCCATGCGCTGACGCGACCCGATTTCCTCGCTCATATTGACGCCTGCGACCACACGCATTTCGAGAATACGGCCCGGATCCTGGACCGGCTGGACGATGCGGTCGCGCGGGCGCGTGAGACCATCATCGGCAGTTTTGATCTCTATACGACGCGGGTGGCCCAGGACACAAACCAGTTGGTGAAGGCGCTGACCATTGCGACAGTAATCACCGGGGTGATAGGCTGTGCCGCAGGGATATTCGGTATGAATTTCGACACGCCCTTCTTTCATTCGGGCGCTGTGGGTTTTCTCGAGGTCACGGCCGCGATGGTCATGACTTCGCTCGCCATCGTCGGCATTGCCATCTGGCGCCGCTGGTTTTGAGGGCCTGATCCCTAGAACAACGAACCTTGCATGGGCGTCATGGGTTCCGTGCGACCCAATGCCTGGTGATGCTCGAATGTCATCCCCTCCGGATGGTCGAGCTTCGTGCCGCGATTGACGATCGTGAGGAGACCATCCGGCATGCCCTGCTCCTGGAATTCGATAACTTCGGCGGACGTGGCTCTCAGCCAGAAATCCACCTCTTCGGCCGTGCGCAAGATAAGGGGCATGGCTTTTGGATGGACTGGCTTAACCTCCGCGTTCGCACGGGTCGTCACGAAGGCGTAGAGATCATGCGTCGTCTCGCCTTCCTTGACCTTGCGGACAGACGTCCACTGCGGCGTCCAGATCCCGGCGAAGAAGAACAGGGGGCGGTCTTCACTCAGCGCGAACCAGTGGTTTTGCTTGGTCTCATGGTGCGGTTCGCAAAAGGACGTCGCCGGCACAAGGGCGCGGTTCGCAATGCCCATCCATTGCTGCCAGTGCTTCTTGTCGAGTTCACGGCAGTTGGTGACGCCGGAATCGTAGTTTTTGCCCCGTAAATTAAAAGGGTGCGAGGGCATGCCCCAACGGCATTGCGCCAATTCCGGGCCGTCAGACGTAGCGCGCACAATAGGTCCGAAACCGTTGGCGAAGATGGCTGGCGATGGTTGCAGATTTCCGACAGCGCTGCGGAAATACTGCGTCAGTTGCCGTATGGCATCCTGATTGCTGGTCATGGAGTAGAGGTTGCACATTGCCGGGTCCGGATAGATTTCGCGACAGGGGTGCCACCCAACGCCGAAATGACAGGTCTGGCAACCATTTTTCAATATGCGCATCCTCTGCCCAAGGCAGACGCGGTTGACTCCAAAAATTAATGTTCTATATTTGTTCCAAGGCGTAGCAGAGGGCAAAGAAAAGCGGAACGTGTGATGCGGGCTGAGAAAAGGATCGCGGTGTACGCCAAAAACAACGAAGGCCAGGTGGTGGTCAAAGAGATGCACCATGGCTTGATCCCTGCGCATTTCACTGGCTACCTGTCCGACTGGGGGGCGAGCACGAGCCATGCGCGGGTTGAAACAGTGGCAACGACGGACGCTTTTGTTAATGCCTGGGCGCGCAAGCGGCGGGTCGTTTTCCCGCTCGAATGCTATTACGGCAAGGCCAGTCCCGGATCGGACCTGACGGGTCGTAAAGGCAAGGCGGAAAGAGTGGCAATCAAACGCGCCGACGACAAACCGTTGGGCATTGCGGGGATTTACGACTACGCGCACCTGGAAGATGGGCCGTTGCTATCCGCCGCCATGCTGACCCGTGCACCAGGTAAGCGGATGTTCGACATACATGATCGCGAGCCAGTCATTCTTGAGCCGGAAGACTGGCAGGCGTGGCTGGACGGCGTTGATACGCTCGACCTGGCAAAGCCTTGGGCCGACGACGCGTTCATCGTTGTTCCGGCACCTCTCACCAGAACAGGCCGTCGGGCCGGGTAGGAATTCATGCAAAGGTTTTTGCCACATCGCTTCGAGCTGACATCGGTCTCCGGCACGCTACCCGTGACGGAAATCTACCGCGATTGTTACCCCGCAGTGGGGGATCAACTGGTTATCTTCAATTACCCCAACGTCGAGGCCTACGCCATCGAGCGGTTTGACCCGAGGCCAGGGCATTGGGAGCATGATCATTTCGAGCCGGTTGCGATCGCGCTTCGGCTGATCGAGGTCGTGCAAACGGCATCGCCCGCTAGCAATGTGGTGGCGCTCGATGGCGGTGGCGACTTGCCACACCGTCTGGCCAACGTCGCCCGGGTCGCACGGCAAAGTATCACGGATGGGCTTGCGCTAGACATCTGTCACGCCGACTTCCTTTCGCTGTGCGAGGCAGGAAACCTCCCATCAGATGTGACCGGTTATGACGAATTTGCCTATCAACGAATTCCCGCCACGGTTGGCGAAACGGACGCCAGGTGGAATGTCTCGACCTGTTTCACCGGCTATTCCGATGATCG
>CAMLIY010000117.1 GCA_946480125.1 uncultured Asticcacaulis sp. | reverse complement strand
CTTTAGAGAACAACTTCTGCCGCTGGCCGACGCCAAAGCGGTGCTGTTCGTCTATGACCACCAGTTGAAGGGACTGGAAATCTACACCTTCCTGAAAAACCGCATGGGTGCCAAAAACGACCATGGCTTCACCACTCGCCACAACAGCCCGCTTTTCTTCTCGCAGCCGGCCTTTATCGCGGCCTGTCATAATAATTGAAGTTATGCCGATATCATTCAGAATTGGGAGACTTTTTTCGTAGTGTTGGCGGGCGAGGATTTCAGTTGGCGCCATCATGACACTTTGAAAACCACCCTCGGCCAGATCAATCATAGCCAGCAGGGCGACCAGGGTCTTGCCGGCACCGACATCGCCCTGCACCAGCCGGTTCATACGGTGACCTGAGCGCAGATCGGCACGGATATCCTGCAGGGCGCGCAGCTGGGCACCGGTGAGGGTGAATGGCAGCCCGGTAAGCGTCTGGTCCGAAAGGTGGTGAAAATCAATCACGCGCGCGGGCGTATTCTGGCGATACTGTTTTCGGCTTTTGAGCGCCAGTTGGTGCGCCAGGGCTTCATCATAGGCCAGGCGCTGGCGGATTTTTGAATCGGCAGAAAAGTCGAGCTCGCTCTGTGGCGTGTGTACGTTTCTGAGTGCTTGATTAAATGTAGGCCATATGTATTTGTCTAATAAGCTTTTATCCTGCCATTCGGGCAAATCGGGCAGGGTTGTTAGCGCCGTCTGTATAAATTTGCGAATCATTCGCGAAGATAGATCTAGTGTTGCCGGATAAACGGGTTCGCAAGCCGGTATGTCGTCGGCATGTGCGTCATCGACGATATAATCCGGATGCGACATTTGAAGATATTGACCGAATTTTTCAATTCGCCCGCTAATGAGGCGTTCGGCGCCAACTGGATGCTGAGCTTCAAAACCGCGTATGCGGTGGAAATAGATCAGTTGCAGTCGACCGGTTTGATCAAAAACATCAACGCGCTGAGGTGACTTTCCAGGCGAAGGCGGATAGCCGGCAATTCTGACCTTTACAGTCTGGATTTCCCCTATACGTACGTCACCTAAAGTTACCAATGGCCTTTTTATAAGACCCGATGGCAGACAGAATGTGAGGTCGCGAACATGCGTTCCAACGTGGGCGCTCAATGTAGGCGCCAGCTTCGGGCCTACACCTTTCAGGCTGGTTACCGGCGCATAGTAGGGGAACAAAATTTCTGGTCGCATGGGCTTATCAAGCACCAAAAATGCTTTATGAGAAGGGCCAGTTTTCGTTTGTGGAGCCTTAACTGTGACTGAAGTTGAATTACATGAAGCGCGCCTTAGAAAACTGTCCTTTCGCGCTTGGCGACGAGGTTTCAAGGAGGCCGACATCATTCTTGGTAATTTCGCTGACGAGATGCTGCCGGAAATGAGCGCCGATGAACTGGATATTTTCGAGATTTTGCTCGAAGTACCTGATCAGGACTTATATGGCTGGATCATTGAACGCGATCCGACGCCGATTGAATTCCAATCAGTTATCATGAATAAACTCAATAGTTACTACAAGACAGCTTATACAAAGATTTAAAAATAAATGGCCGATTTGTCTCAGATCTCGCGCTCGGAAATACCGCTGATTTTGAGCGGTGTGCCGGAAGGATTTGATAGCCTGATCACCGCTGATCTGGCGCGCGTCGAAGCGTTGAGTGTGTTCGTGGCGCGGGATTTTGCGCGCATGAACGCAGCGGCTGAAGCGTTGAAGTTTTTCGCGCCTGGCCTTGAGATACTGAGTTTTCCGGCTTGGGACTGTCTGCCTTATGATCGCATGAGTCCAACGCCCGGCATCATTGCCCAGCGTATGTACGCCTTATCGCGGCTGGCTGAGTACAAAGCCAAACCGCCGGCCGCACCCGTACTGTTGCTGACGACGGCTGCCGCAATGATGCAGAAAGTGCCGCCGCTTGATGTCATCAGGGAAGGGCGCCTGTCGCTTAAGCCTGGCCAGAGCATCGATATCGACAAACTTGAGGCTTACTTTCTCAAACACGGCTATAACCGGGTTTCAACCGTTTCTGAAAAGGGCGAATTCGCTGTACGGGGGGGGCTGCTCGATGTTTTTGCGCCCAGTCACAGTGAACCGGTCCGGCTCGATTTTTTTGGCGATACATTGGAATCGATTCGCAGTTTCGATCCGGAAACGCAGCGCTCTCTGAAACAGATCGCCAATCTTGATTTCACTGCCGTTTCCGAAGTCCGTATGGACGAGGCCAGCATCAGCCGTTTCCGTCAGCACTACCTTGAAGCCTTTGGCGCGGCGGGAGATGATCCTCTTTATGCCGCCCTGTCATCTGGAATACGCCGCCAGGGCATCGAGCATTTGCTACCGCTCTTTTACGACGCCTTAGACAGCGTCTTCGATTACTTTACGCCCAAAACCCTTGTATTGCTGGATGCTCTGGCGGAAAACGCATTTGCTGAACGCGCCGCCACTGTTCAGGACGCTTACGAATTGCGTGCTGAAGCCACGAAAGACAAGGGCGGATCCGCTTATCGCGCTTTGCGGCCAAATCGGTTGTATCTTGATGAGGCGCATTGGAAAGCCGCCTTGAGGGGGCAGCGTATCCGCCGGTTTGAACCGTTTCAGCGAGAGGGCACGGATGTTATTGACCTCGGCGGCCGACTGGGGCGCAATTTTTCCGAAGCGCGCCTGCTCGATTCGACCAATCTCTTCACGGCGGTCACAGACCACGCTAAGTCCCTGGCCAAGCAAGGTAAGCGTGTGTTGTTCGCGTCGTGGACGGATGGCTCCTCCGACCGTCTATCAATTATGCTGGCCGATCATGGTTTGCCTGCGCCACGGCTGGCGACGGACTGGGCTGATGCCCAAAATTTTGGTGTCTCCGGCACGAAAGTCAAGCCGATCCAGCGGGTTGTCCTGCCCCTTGATCATGGCTTTGAGACCGAATCTCTGGCCATCATCTCAGAGACAGATATTTTAGGAGATAGATTAGCGCGTCCACGCAAACGACGGAGAGCGCAGAATTTTCTCGCTGAAGCCTCGGCGCTTTCACAGGGCGATCTGGTGGTTCATATTGAGCATGGCATCGGGCGTTATGACGGTCTGAAAACCTTGGATGTCGCCGGCGCTCCCCATGACTGTCTCGATCTGCAATATGCAAATGATGCAAAACTCTACCTGCCGGTCGAGAATATTGACCTGCTGACTCGCTATGGCGCCGATAGCGATAGCGCGCAACTGGACCGGCTTGGCTCTGCCAGTTGGCAGGCCCGTAAAGCCAAGGCCAAGGAGCGCTTGCGTGAGATGGCAGACGGGTTGATTCAGCTGGCTGCGGCGCGCGCTATGAAACAGGGGCAGACTATAGATCCGCCGGCGGGGCTGTATGATGAATTCTGTGCCCAGTTCCCTTATGAAGAAACCGATGATCAGCTTAACGCCATCGCTGATGTGCTTGAGGATCTCGGTAAGGGCCAGCCCATGGATCGTCTTATTTGCGGCGATGTTGGCTTTGGTAAAACCGAGGTGGCATTACGCGCCGCGTTCGTGGTGGCCATGTCGGGCCAGCAGGTGGCGATTATCTGCCCGACAACCCTGCTGGCGCGTCAGCATTTCAGGACGTTCACACAACGCTTCCAGGGGTGGCCGATCCGCATCCGGCAATTGTCGCGGCTTGTGACCAAAAAGGAAGCCGACGAAACCCGCGAGGCTCTGAAGAAGGGCGAGATCGAAGTGGTGATTGGTACGCATGCACTCCTGTCAGAGCATGTGAAGTTTAGCGAATTAGGCCTTGTAATTGTTGATGAAGAACAGCATTTTGGTGTCAAGCATAAGGAAAAGTTAAAAACCTTCAGGGCCGATGTTCACATGCTGGCGCTATCGGCTACGCCGATCCCGCGCACGCTTCAGATGGCGCTGTCCGGCATCCGTGATATGTCGATCATCGCCACGCCGCCGGTCGATCGCATCGCCGTGCGAACCTATGTTCTGCCCTATGACCCGGTGGCGCTACGTGAAGCGCTGTTGCGGGAAAAATATCGCGGCGGCCAAGCCTATTATGTCGTGCCGCGGCTCAGCGACCTGCCTGATGTCGCCGATTTCCTGCGTACTCATGTACCGGAAATTAAATTTGTCATTGGTCATGGTCAACTGGCGCCGACGGCGCTGGAAGATGTCATGACGGCCTTCTACGAGGGGCAATATGATGTTTTGCTGTCCACGACCATTGTCGAATCCGGACTGGATGTGCCGACCGCCAATACGCTGATTGTGCACAGGGCCGATATGTTCGGCCTGGCGCAGCTCTATCAGATTCGGGGACGTGTCGGGCGTTCCAAGACGCGGGCTTATGCCTACCTCACGACGCCCCAGCACAAGACCTTGAGCATCGCTTCCGAAAAACGACTTAAGGTTTTGCAATCGCTTGATAATTTGGGTGCCGGATTTCAGCTTGCCAGTCATGATCTCGATATTCGTGGCGGCGGCAACCTGCTTGGCCATGAGCAGTCCGGTCACATCCGTGAAATCGGTGTCGAACTCTATCAGCAGATGCTGGAGGATGCCGTGGCGGAATTGCGCCAGAGCAGTTCTGACAGCCTAACAGATGCCCGTAGCTGGTCGCCACAAATAAATGCCGGCGCCGCGGTCATGATTCCGGAAAGCTATATTCCTGACCTTAATATTCGCCTGTCGCTTTATCGCCGGGTATCCGAGGCTGAAAAACTAGCTGACCGTGAAGCTTTGGCATCGGAACTGATCGATCGTTTTGGTCCCATTCCCGAAGAAGCGGAACAATTGCTTAAAGTTGTTGGAATCAAAGGGTTGTGCCGAGAGTCTAATGTGGCCAAACTGGATGTCGGCCCCAAGGGGGCGGTTGTCACTTTCCGAAATGACAGTTTCAATAATCCCATGGGGCTCATCCGGCATATTCAGTCTCGGCCCAATGACTGGAAGCTGAGGCCGGATCAGAAGCTGTTGGTCAGGGGCGAATGGCCGGATGCCGCCGAACGTCTGGCGGCGGCCGAACGGATTATGAAGGACCTGGCCCGGCTGGCTGCCGAGGCCTAAACCGCCTCGCGGTTGTGATTGCCAACTTCAGCGGCGGCCCGCATCAGGGCTTCCGCTGCCGGTTCTCCGGGCTTGATTTGAGCGGAACCGACAATGAATTCCACAACATAGGGTGGTTTGCCCTGACCGGAATCAAAGGCTGTGCAACTAACAACCGCAGAGATCCGTTCGCCGACATTGCGGGCGGCTATGGCTGATGTGGCCGGCAAGGCAATAGCGAAAACATCATTAGAAAGCCGGCCCGCGCTATCTTCGGCACGCACCAGGCGCGCAACCATTGAGCCGATCTGAGGGACGGCTTTATCAAACATGCCGCGTGCGCGTGCGCGAGTCACGTCCGTTGTTTCAGCAATTTTCAGCACGCAGATACTCAGGGTCCGGTTGCGCTCGGTGGCGGCTTTGGACAACCTGGCCAAATGTGATGCGAAGAGATCGCGACCAAAAAGGCCAGTGCCCTTGTCCATTTGTGCATTGTGCCGAAGCGATTCGAGTGTTTTGCGTATGGTTATCTGGCGACGATGCGTACGGGCGAGGCGAACCAGCCGATCCGTAACCTCAGCAATGCGCGCTTTTGGATTGGCAATATCATTGACGCCGCGCATGAAAGCATCACCGAGGTCAATTTCGGCCAACGCATTCAGCCGCAATAACACTGGCGTATGGTACAGGCGGGTATTGCGGCGCATACCTGCGGCGATGGACAGGGATTCCGTCGGTTGCTTGCCGCCCCATAGAAGCACGGCATCGAAAGTCTTGTCGTGCAGATAGTCGAACGCGCTGTAAGATGACAGGGCGGCGGTAACTTCAACGCCCAATTCGCGCAGGCTGTGGGTGATGGCCAGATATTCCGGTTCTGGCGGGCCGATGGACAAAATCGCAAGCGGTTCCTGAATTTTCAAAAGAACATCAAGCGGTTGCATGTCAATGTTAAAGGTATCTCTGCGCGTATCGTACTCTTCTTCTGCGATACAGGCGCGCACAAGATGCTCTACACTCACCACGATCTGTTGCGGGTGGGCTTCGCGTGTGAGGACCATATCCCAGCCGTCCGGTACAAGATGTTGATCATCATTGCGCATCATTATTACCGGAATGCGACGCGGCCAGGCGGAGGCTCGCAAGGCGTCTACTGCCTGGGTCCAATTGCTGTCGCCTGTTTCATGCACAATCACGGCTTCAATCGGCAGGTCGGCAAGGGCGGCGCAACCGGCATCTGTTTCTGTGGCAGCGATGGTACGCAAACCCAGAAGGTCCAGTTCATTCCCCATGACTGACAGCCAGTTTTCATCACGGCTCAACAACAGCAAGCGTGCCTGAAGTGTCAATATCTGCTCCTGTCGAGCGGGTATGCGAGGGTGGGGCATGGTCATTTGGTATGCGATTCTTAAAGCGGAACAGTAAATATAATTGTAACACAGCCGGCTATGGTCAGATGCGTGTAATTGTGAAAAGCCATGCTTCATCCCGCACTTCCGTTGAGTGCAGCACATAATTGTTTTGATTGCAGAAATGCGGAATATCGATTTGGGCCATTGGATCATTCGCCCATAGGATAAAGCGGTTTTCGTCAGAATTATCCTTCATTTTCCGGCGCAGCTTAAGGGTTGGGACCGGGCATCGATGTCCTCGCGCATCTACCACGACAGAGCCGGTCTGGAGGTTGGAAGTGTCATGGACTGGGATAGGTTTCATTGCCGAATCTTGCCATAACTTTCCGCGCGTTGGGAGTCGGAATATGACAACAGAATTAAGGGGGTGGGTAGCGGGCTTAGTCGCCGGTATTGTGTTGATTGTGGCGCCCTGTAGTGAAGCGCAAATCATCGCCCCTGTGCCAGTTGGTCATCCCGATCTGTATGCCAAAGTAAAGGTGGCGGGTTTTACGGTTCCGATTGAAGTGAGGCAAACTGACATAAAGACGCGCGTCGATTTAACCATCGGCGGCATTCTGCAATCCTATATCGCTGATCGTGAAAAAGGTGTGCTCATCAGCCTGACCGCCACCGGACAAAACCGTACAGCGCTAGTGTTTCCACTGGATCGTGGCGAAGGTCTCATTCCCTTACCACTCGATCTGGCAGTTCTGGTGCGACAGGCGACGCTTAAGGTTGTCGGTGCATCCCTGGTGGGTGGCCGACCTTGCCGGCTGATCGCGTTTTCCAACTACCTTAACCAGTCGGGCCTGATCTGCGCCAGTGCTGAAAATGTCATTTTGCAGATGACCCGTAAAGGCCAGCGAAATCCATTGTTTGAAGTTATTGACTATTCAATGAGCAAGCAGGATCCGAAATGGTTTCGAACGCCACCGGATTACCAGATTGCCGTAGTGCCGGCTATTGGCGGCGCTTCAGCATCTGGCAGCGAAGGCGATGCGGCCCAGATGCCTTTAACTGTGAAGCCGCATTCAGATCACTGACCTCTGGCCATCGCCATGATCTTCGCCATGTGGTGTAACGGCCGGTCAATTGCTTTTGTCAGCTGAATTTATTATGAAATTTCAGCAGTAGAAAATCGACCAGGCTGCGGACGCGGCGCGTTGTGTTCTTGCCATGTGGCAGTATCAGGCTGATTTCGGTCGTTCCCCAGTCATAACCCCTTAAAACGATATCGACTTCACCGGACTGAATAGCGGCGCCGGTTACATAGATCGGCATCACCATGACCCCGACGCCCGCCTTAACTGCCGACATCAACATACTGGCGCTGTTTGAGCGCATATGCGGGTTGACTTTGAGCGAGTGTGACTCGCCGTCATGGTGATAAAGCCATAAATCCTGGGTATGGGTGCCATTATAATGCAGGATGACATGCTTCTCGAGGTCTTGGGGGGTGAGTAAAGGCGGCATTTGCGCCAGGTAAGACGGGCTGGCGACCACCACACGTCCGGACTGGCACAGGCGGCGAACCGTCAGGCTGGAATCGGATAAACGCCCGACGCGTACGGCAATATCCAGCCCTTCGCTGTGCAGGTCCAGCTTGTCGTCACTAAAATCGACGTCGAGTTCGATACGCGGATAGTGTTTGACGAACTCGGCCAGAACGGGCTCAAGATATTCCCGGCCGAAATAAACCGGTCCGGTAAAGCGTATGGGGCCGGACAGGTCACTTGACGATTCAATCAGGCTTTCAGCGGCGAATTCCAGTTGTGACATGGCCTGACGTGCCTGCTCATAATATAGCCCGCCCGCTTCAGTCAGCAGCGTTCCACGCGCTGTCCGGAAAAGCAAACGGGTGGACAAGCGGGTTTCGAGCCGCGCCACTCGTCTGGATATTATAGATTTTGAAGACTCAAGACGCTCGGCGGCACGGGCAAAACTGCCTGTTTCCGCGACCACGAAAAAGGCGTTCAAATCCTCGAAATCTAGTTTCGTCTGTTCCATAATTCGCAACACCATGATGTCTGTAGTGCGCCTAGCGGCAACACCACTAACTGATTATAGGGTTATCAACAAGATGGATCGCTTTAATCTTACGGGAACGCCGCATGTTCATGGCCGCACAGCCTCAGTTGCATCGTGCAAGACGGATCGCCCGTCTTGTCAGAGCTATGCCTGTGCGGGCCGGTGCCAATATCAGGCTGCAACGATTGATCGGCGGCGAGGCCTTGCCTGATCTGGACCCTTTTCTGGTCTTTGATGAACTGACCGCGCGTACGGCTGATGGAATTGAAGGCGGCTTTCCGGGGCAGACAAACCGCGGCTTTGAGAGCATTACCTATATAACTAAAGGGCTTTTGCACTACAGCGACAATACGGGGCGTGAAAGCATAGCCCGCGCCGGGGGGGCGCAATGGCTGACCAGCGGTCGTGGCCTCATTCATTCCGAGTTTCCGGCCGAGTTCCCAGCCGAGTTCCCAGCCGAGTTTCCGACCGAGGTACCGGAGCAAGGTGCTTGTAAGGTCCAGGCCTTTCAGCTTTGGCTGAACCTGCCGGCAGCCCTTAAGATGCAGATGCCGACATTTCGAAACATCGAACCGGCGGATATCCCGGCCGTCATTTTTCAGGATGCCGAGATTCGGATTGTCGCCGGACGTTATCATGGCCTGCTGGGACCGATAGCCACCG
>CAMLIY010000116.1 GCA_946480125.1 uncultured Asticcacaulis sp. | reverse complement strand
CTGAAAAAGCGCGTGCTGCAATATGCGCAGGGCCGTTTCCATACCCAGCGCATTGCCCGCATGGTGGCGCTGACGCGTGAAATGGTGTTGCTGCGCACCGATACCGAGGGCGAGGCCTTGCTGCTCGAAGCGCGGCTGATCAAGGCGCTCAAGCCGCGTTACAATGTGCTGCTGCGTGACGACAAGATGTTCGCCGAAATCCTGGTGCGCAAGGATCACGAGGCTGCACAGATCACCAAGCACCGTGGCGCGCATTCGATTCCGGGCGACTATTACGGTCCCTTCGCCTCGACCGGCGCGGTTAACCGCACGCTCGACACCCTGCAAAAAGCCTTCTTGCTGCGCACCTGCACCGATAGCGTCTATGCCTCGCGCACCCGGCCCTGCATGTTGCACCAGATCAAGCGGTGCAGCGCGCCCTGCACCGGCGTTATCAGCCTGACCGATTACAGCGATCTGGCCCGGCAGGCGCATGATTTCCTCAAGGGCAAGAGCCGCTCGGTGATCGAGCGCATGTCTAAGGAGATGATGCAGGCTTCGGATGACATGGATTTCGAGCGCGCCGCCCATCTGCGCGATCGCGTCCGGGCGCTGAACCACGTCTCGCTGTCATCCTCGGTCGATCTGCGCGAGGAGGAGGCCGATGTCTTCGCGGTGTTCAACGAGGGCGGTTCGGCTTGCGTCCAGACCGTTTTTTACCGCGCCGGCCAGAACTGGGGCGATCGCGCCTATTTCCCGCGCGTCGATCAGGAAGACGATGCCGGCGCCATCCTCGATGCCTTTCTGGGGCAGTTTTATCAGGACCGGCCGGTGCCGCGCCTGATCCTGGTGTCGCACGATCTGCACGAACCGGACCTGATGATGGAAGCCTTGTCGCTCAAGGCCGAGCGCAAGGTGCAGGTGCTGCGACCCCAGCGCGGCGACAAGTGCGAAGTGGTGCAGCACGCGCTCAATAATGCCCGCGCCGCGCTTGGCCGCCGTCTGGCCGAAAGCAGCGCGCAATCGAAACTGCTGCAAGGGGTGTGTCTGGCTTTCGGCCTCGATGCGCCGCCTACACGCATCGAGGTCTATGACAATTCGCACCTCGGCGGCACCCACGCAGTCGGCGGCATGGTGGTGGCCGGGCCGGAAGGCTTCCTGAAGGGGCAGTATCGCAAGTTCACCATCCGCGATCTCGATACCAAACCCGGTGATGACTATGCCATGATGGCGGAAGTTTTCAGGCGGCGCTTCCTGCGCTTGATCAAGGAAAAGGACTTACCGGAAGGCGAGAAGAATTTTGGCCGGCCTGATCTGGTGCTGGTCGATGGCGGGCAGGGGCAGCTCGATGCCGTGCTGGCAGTGATGGGGGAGCTGGGGCTGGAAGATATTCCTATCGTCGGCGTGGCCAAGGGGCCGGACCGCGACGCCGGCATGGAACGGTTTTTCATGCCGGGGCGCCTGCCGTTCATGATGGAGCCCAAATCGCCGGTGCTATATTACTTGCAGCGCCTGCGCGACGAGGCCCACCGCTATGCCATCGGCGCCAATCGCCAGAAACGAGATGCCGCCATTACCAAGAATCCGCTCGACGAGATCGAAGGCATCGGTCCACGTAAGAAACGCGCCCTGCTGGCGGCCTTCGGTTCCGGACGTGAGGTTGGCCGTGCAACGGCCGATGAACTGATGAAAATCGAAGGCATCAGTGCCGCCCTGGCACAGAAGATCTATGATTTCTTTCACGGGGAGCCATAGGCTTTAAGCGCAAAAGCGGTTGTGAGTCGGGTTCAGATACCGCAAGTGTAAAGGTCGTAAGCGATAATTTATATTATCAATCATGGAATAATATTACAATTAAGAGCTGTAAACGTATTCTCAATGCGCATAATGTTGCAAAATTGCAAATCATACATAAAAATGAGGCAATCCCTTTTTCCATAATTGACGCATTTGGGGGGTGGTGTTACCGCTAACGCCTCGGAAATATTTCGGAATGGGCGAATTTACGCGATTCCGAAGATTTATCGGACGAAGCAGCCACTGAATAGGGTGCAGGTAACAATAAAGTTGGGAGAAGAGACGCCGGATTTCAAATCTACGGCTTATTGTAAAATTCTGCCTGTGGAGATCAAACTGACAACGTTGTCGGGTCTCTTTGGGCAGAGCAGGGGATTGCGCTGACGCGGAGGCTTGCTCCGTTCTGGCACCGTAATAACCTTTAAGGCTTCGCTGTATTGGCAGGGTTCTGGCTAATGCAGGGAGATAAACTGTGTCTGCTGCTCAGGATCTGCCAATGCAGGCTTGAGCCGCATCGATTATAAAAAAACCACGTTGGGAGGATACAATATGACGAGTAAAGTAAAAGGTAAGCGGGCAGGTGGTCTGTTGCGTACCGCGTTCCTGGGCGGCGTATCGACGCTGTCTCTGTGCGCGATCGCCGCACCTTCGTTCGCGCAGGATGCAGCGGCGCCCGCCGCTCCGGCCGTAGACGACGGCACCGTGGTTGTCGTCACCGGCATCCGCGGTTCGCTGCAGCGTTCGATGAACATCAAGAAGAACGCCGACGGTGTGGTCGACGGTATTTCTGCCGAAGATGTCGGCAAATATCCTGACACCAACCTGGCCGATTCGCTGCAACGCGTTACCGGCGTGTCGATCAACCGCGTCAACGGCGAAGGCCAGCAAATTACTGTTCGTGGTTTTGGTCCCGGCTACAACATGACGACCGTCGATGGCCGCATCATGCCGGCTTCGACCATTGGCGTCATCGGCGGCGGTCAAGGCGCTGACGGCAACCAGGGCAATACCCGCGCGTTTGATTTCAGCAATATCGCATCGGATGGTGTGTCGGCGGTTCAGGTCTACAAGACCGGCCGCGCCGACCTGAATTCCGGCGGCATCGGCGCCACGATCAATATCGCCACCCTGCAGCCGCTTCTCCATTCGGGTTCGAAGGGCAGCTTCACGGTCAAGGCGCTGACAACCGATAACCCCGGCCTCGGCACGGTTCTGGACAAGAAGTCCGTCACGCCTGAAATCTCCGGCGCCTATCAGTGGACCAATGACAGCAGCAATTTTGGTGTCGCCCTCTTTGGCTCATATCAGGAAAAAACCGGCTCGACGCGCTCGGACACGGTCAATGCCTGGAATGTTCAAACCTACGCAAATTGGCTGACGACCGGCCAGGCGCCTGCGGCGGCCAACATCACCAATGCACCGACCAACCCGGATCAGTTGATCGCGGTGCCGACGGATAGCCGTCTGACCTACGCCGAAAACGAGCTGAAGCGTTCCAACGTCGCCGCTACGCTGCGCTGGAATCCGACCGAGGACCTGACGGTTACGGCCAACACCCTGTACACGCACACCGAGGCGCAGGAAGCCCGCTCCGAACTGACCAACTGGTTTTCGCGCAGCCCCTACGCTGCGATTACGTTTGACGGCAATCCGATCGTCAGCTCGGCGATTTCGGCTACCGACACGATCCCGACCGGCAAGGACCAGGGTTACGAAAACGAACTGCGCGCCGTGCAGTCGACCATCCAGTCGACCGGCCTGAATGTTAAGTATCACCCGAACGACAGCTGGACTCTGTCGGCCGATGTGTCGAGTTCTAAATCCACTTCCGAGGGCAACAATCCGGACGGCTCGTCGTCAGATACCGTCAGTGCGGCCCAGACCTATGTGAAGTCTAACACAACGACCTTTGGTGAACTGGCGGCGCCGATCCAGAATGTCACGCTTGACCCAAGTAAGTCGGTGACCGGCAAACAGGACATCGCCTCTATTGCCTCGGGTTACAGCAATCAGAACTTCTCAAGCCAAACCGACGAGATTCAGCAGGCGAAATTTGATGCTACCTATCAAATCAACGACAGCAACAAGCTGAGCTTCGGCGTCGATGCCTACAAGAACGTGAATGAATCCGCGTTCAACAGCTATCAGGCGCAGTTTGGTGACTGGGGTGGTCTCAACCCTGGAGACATCCAGAAGTATGGCACTCAGGATATCAAGGCTTTCTGCCTGTCCTGCCAGTTTACCTCGGTCGATATGCCTACGGCTGACGGCACGGCTTATCGCTTTAACGCCGTCGATGCCTATAACGGTCTGAAGGCCTATTATGGCAGCGGCGCGGCTTTCCAGAATGTTGTGACCAACGGCGTAACGGGAAATGCCAAGGCCAACACGCCAAACCTCAATGGCTTCGCTCATAACGAAGTTGAAGAAAAGGTGAGCGCGGCCTACGTGCAGTACTCGCTCAAGACCGAAGTTCTGTCGCGTCCGTTGAAAATTTTGGGCGGCGTGCGTTACGAAGATACCAATGTCAAGGTGACCGCTTATCAGAACATCCCGACTGGCCTGCGCTGGGATCAGAAGAACAACTTCTCGGTTGTTCAGGGCGCTGATGTTCAGCCGTATGCTGTAGAGTCGCATTACAGCAACTGGTTGCCAAGCATCGATATGGCGCTGAACGTCACTGACGATTTCATCGGCCGGATGTCGCTATCGATGACCGATGCCCGCCCGCAATACAGCCAGATGTATGCAACGACCGGGGTGAATGCGCCAGGCGATGCCAGCTATAACAGCGGTATCTATACGGCTTCTTCGGGTAACCCCGCTCTGAAGCCGCTCGTGTCGAAAAACTTCGATCTCTCGGGTGAATGGTACTATGGCCGGAACAGCTATGTTTCGCTGGGCTATTATCGCAAGTCCGTGCAAAACTTCGTCGGCAATGGCACGACCCGCACTGGTCTGTTCGGCATAACCGATCCGGCCTCCGGCCAGCCCGGTACACGTTCGGGGGCAGCCGTGACGGCGCTGCAAGGCCTTGGCGCTTCCACCAACACCAATAACCTGTCAGCCATGACGATCCTGATCGATCAGGCCGGTGGGGATGTGGCGACGGCGGTGGCCCAGTGGAACAGCCGCACGGCACCTGACGGCCATGTGTCTGCGGATATCGACGCGCTGTCGGTCTATCTGTGGGCCAATCCGAACTGGAAGGTCGTCAGCAACAGCAGCGATCCTATGGCCACCTTCACCCTGTCGCAGCCGGTCAATAACCAAACCGCAAATATTGACGGCTTCGAGTTTGCGATCCAGCACTTCTTCGGTGACACCGGCTTCGGTATCGCCGCCAGCGGCACCACGGTTAACGGTGACGTTGCCCTCGATGATGGCGCTGATCCGCTCGGCAGCAACCAGTTTGCTCTGGAAGGCCTCAGCAATACCTACAACATCACGGGTATCTATGAGAAGTACGGCTTCGAAGGCCGGATCGTGTACAACTGGCGCGACAAGTATCTGGCCCAGGCCAATGCCTCGCAAAACGGTGGTCGTTATGTCGCGGCCTTTGGCCAGTGGGATGCAACCCTGAACTACGAGATCACGCCGAACCTCATGCTGACATTCGAAGCGCTGAACATCAACAAGGAGCATCTGGTACAATATATCCGCGTACCGACCGATGTTGTCATGTATCAAGAACTTGATACACGTTATGATGTGGGTCTGCGTTACAAGTTCTAAACCCGATACAGGTTTAACTTGAGGGGAAGGCCGCATAACAATGCGGCCTTCCTTTTTTTTCTAATGACGGCAATCATGCGAATGAAGAGGCAGGCAGATGAATGCACAGGTGATAAAAAAGGTTGTGATCGCCGGTGGTGGAACCGCAGGCTGGTGCGCCGCCGCGGCTTTGTCACGCCTGCTGGGTACGGTGATTGATATTACCCTGATTGAATCGGCGGACATTGGCATCATCGGGGTCGGTGAATCGACCATCCCCACCGTGCGGGCTTTTCACCATCTTATCGGGGTGGACGAACAGGCGTTTATGCGCGAGACGGGGGCCACCTTCAAACTCGGAATAGACTTTGAGAACTGGGCGCGCGAGGGTGACAAGTATTTTCACTCTTTCGGCACACTCGGAAAATCGCCGTGGATGGCGCATTTTTATAATATCTGGCTTGAAGGCCGCGCCATGGGGTTGGGCGGTTCACTGGATGATTACAGCCTGGAAACGAAAGCGGCGATGGCCGGCAAGTTTCAACTGCATAAGAATCTGCCGATCAATTATGCCTATCACCTGGACGCCGTTCTCTATGGCCAGTACCTGCGCAAGCTCAGCGAAGAGTCCGGCGTCAAACGGCAGGAAGGCCAGATTGTCAGCGTTCAGCAACAGGCTGAAACAGGCTTTATAACCTCCGTGACCCTGGCGAGCGGAGAGGTGATTGAAGGTGATCTGTTCATCGACTGCACCGGCTTCCGGGGGCTGCTGATCGAGGAAACCCTGCAGACCGGCTATGAGGACTGGAGCCACTGGATTCGCACGGACAGAGCCTTGGCCGTGCAAACGCATTCGGCCGGCGCCCCTTTGCCCTATACGAAAGTGATCGCGCATACGGCCGGATGGCGCTGGCGCATTCCGCTGCAAAGCCGTGTCGGCAACGGCCTGGTGTATTGCAGCGCCCATATGTCGGATGATGAGGCGCATGCCCTCCTGACAGCAAGCCTGGATGCACCAATGCTGAACACCCCCAGGGTGATTAAATATAAAACGGGCCGGCGCAAGAAGATCTGGAACAAGAACTGCGTGGCGATGGGCTTGTCCAGCGGATTTATCGAACCGCTTGAGTCGACCAGCATTCACCTGTTCCAGAAAGCGGTTCTGAATCTTGTGCAGAATTTTCCGTTTTTTGGCATCAATGACGGCCTAGTGAAGCGTTATAATGAGTTGTCCGATCGAGAGGCGGAATACGCCCGCGATTTTGTTATTTTGCACTATAAGCTGACTGAGAGTACCGACAGCGCTTTCTGGCGGGAAAGCCAAAACATGGATGTCCCGGATTCTTTACAGGCGCGCATCGATCTGTTCCGCGAGTCAGGCACGGCCTATCAGGAACCGGGAGAGTTGTTCCGGACAGATTCGTGGGTGCAGGTCATGCTTGGCCAACGCCTTGAACCAAAGGGATGGCATCGCCTGGGCGCCCTGATGAATAAGACCGAAATGACGCAGGCTTTTGACGGATTGAAAGCCACTATAGATCACGCCGTTGCCAGTATGACCCCTCACGATGCTTTTCTGAAGCAATACTGCCCAACGGCTATAGTTTAAAATACGCTTCTGCATATGGACCTGACGATCATGGAAAACCCTAAACCTGTGCTTCTCGACAATATCGCGCATAATGACCTGCGTATCATTACCGGTCAGTCTGCGGCTCTGGGAGATGCTATCAATCAGGTTCGTATCTTTCCGAACGAGTTTGCCGAGGTTCAGCGCGAATATCCCATCTTTTTCCGCCGTAATGAGCAGGGAGCCTTTTACGCTATAGCCCTGCTCGGCTTTGATCGTGATGAGAACCTGTTCCTTGACGGCAATGGCTGGAATGCCCGTTACGTGCCGGCCGAGCAGGCGCGCGGGCCCTTCCTGCTGGGCCTTCGCGATGGCGATGCGGCCGGCGGCCCCGTGATGCTGGTGGATCCTGCCCATCCACGTCTTAGCCGGAGCGAGGGCGAGCCTTTGTTCCTGCCGCACGGAGGCAATGCCCCGGTTCTGGAGCATTACCTCCGCGTTTTGCGTACGCTTCACGGCGGACTGGAACTGAATGACAGCATTTTTGCGGCCTGGCTGGATGCCGGTCTTGTGATGCCGGTCAAGCTTGATGTCCAGATCGACGATTCCACGGGTTACGATATCCCCGACCTCTTCAGTATCAACGGAGACGCACTGGCACAATTGGGGGGCGCAAGCCTCGCCAGTCTCAATGCAAACGGTTATCTGGCTCTGGCTTTTCAAGTGCTGGCCTCGCTCGGCAATATGCCGCATCTGATCACGCTCAAGACGCGCAAAAAGCAGGGAGCCTGACGGCATGTCGGGCGTCATCGCCAGAACCCGGACTGTCACCGGCATCGCGCCGGATCAGATACCCTATGATGACCTGATGGCCATGCAGGCGCCGGTCATCATGAAAGGCGTGGCGCGCGATTGGCCGCTGGTGCAGGCGGGACTGGCGTCAGTGCAGACGGCCATGAATTATCTGAAGGGCTTCTATCAGGGACGGCCGGTGACGCTGTTTGTCGCCGACCCGGCGCAGGGCGGCCGTTTTGCCTACAATGAAGATGTCACCGGCTTTAATTTTCAGGGCGGGCGGAGCGATCTCAGCGCGGCCCTCGACCAGATAAACGCACATCTCGATGATCCGAATCCGCCGTCGTTTTATATTGGCTCGACCGATCTCGACCTGTTTCTGCCGGGGCTGCGCGCGCACGATGAGCTTGTGCTTAATCACCCGATGTTTGCCGCCCATCCGCCGCTGGCCAGCATCTGGATCGGTAACCGCACGACGGCCACGGCGCATTACGATATGTCACACAATCTGGCGGTCTGTGTCGCCGGGCGGCGGCGCTTCACGCTTTTTCCGCCGGACCAGGTGCATAATCTCTATCCCGGCCCACTGGAACCGACGCCGGGCGGCCAGGTGGTCAGCATGGTCGATTTTGCCAATCCGGATTTCGAGCGTCATCCGCGCTTCCGTGAGGCGATGGCCGCTGGCCAGGTGGCCGAGCTGGAACCTGGCGACGTGCTGTTTTATCCAGCCATGTGGTGGCACCATGTTGAAGCGCTGGAGCCGTTTAACATACTGATCAATTACTGGTGGAACACATCGCCGGCCTTTATGGATACGCCACAGAATACGCTGCTGCACGCGCTGTTGTCTCTGCGCGACCGGCCGGCGCCGGAAAAGGCGGCGTGGCGGGAACTGTTTGACTATTACATCTTCGGTCCTGCCGAAACGGCCTGCGCGCATCTGCCGGAACAGGCCCGTGGCAATCTCGGTCCTATGGACGACATGAAGGCCCGCCGGCTGCGCGCCATGCTGCTCAACAAGCTGAACCGATAAGCGAAATCGGCCTGAATAGATGCGGTTGACAGTTTCGCGCAACAGAATATGTTACCGCTATCATAAAAATATACAGGGAAAAGAAACATGCGTAATCTCACCAGGTTGATGCTGACCGTCGCCACAGGTGTCATGCTAACGGCTGCGGCGAATGCTGAACCCCTGCATCTGAATGACAAGGGTTATTTCGAGACGCGCGGCGTCAATGTGCTGGTCTTCGCCAATGGCGCCGACAGCC
>CAMLIY010000115.1 GCA_946480125.1 uncultured Asticcacaulis sp. | reverse complement strand
GCAATAAAAAAGCCCCGCGACCGGTGAAGGTGCGGGGCTTTTTCGATAGCTTGAAAGCCTTAGGCAGCCAGGGCTGCGCGCACCTTGTCAGCAACGGCCTTAAAGCCGTCCATGTCGTGCATGGCGATATCGGACAGAACCTTGCGGTCCATGTCGATGCCGGCCACGTTCAGGCCATGGATGAATTGCGAATAGGTGAAGCCTTCGATGCGGGCAGCCGCATTGATGCGCTGGATCCACAGGGCGCGGAAGTTACGCTTGTTGACCTTGCGGTCGCGGTAAGCGTACTGGCCGGCACGATCGACGGCGGCCTTGGCGGTGCGGATGGTGTTCTTGCGGCGGCCGTAGAAGCCCTTGGCAAGTTTCAGAACTTTTTTGTGACGGGCGTGGGATACAACGCCTCTTTTAACGCGAGCCATATGTGTCTGCTCCTCTTAGGCGTAAGGCATGTAAGATTTGATCTTGACGATATCCGGCGCCGACATCACCTGGGTGCCGCGGTTTTGACGGATATACTTCGCATTGTGCGAGATCAAACGGTGACGCTTGCCGGCGACGCCAGCCTTTACCTTGCCAGAGGCAGTGATGCGGAAACGCTTTTTCGCGCCCGACTTGGTCTTCAACTTGGGCATTTCATGTACGGCTGTATTAAAGCCGCCCTCTATAGGAATTAAGACCCGCCAAGGCATGCCTTTGGCCCGTCGGGTCGATAAGAACGGAGGCTGTTACAGGAAATGGGTTGGCCGTGCAAGGATTGAATCATCAGCTGCCGCTACTTCTTCTCCGCCGCGATCACTTTCTGGATCGCTTCGGCGCAAGGCTTGGTCACCTGGAATTTCGCCGTCGCCATCTGAGCGGCATTGAAATGGATGAAGCCCTTGCCGTCGGTCGGCATCCAGCCATAGAAGCTGGAAATGCGCGCGATCAGGTCATTCGGCGTCGGCTGTGAGATTTCGGCACCGGCGTCATAGGGGCGAAAGATCGCGCCGGTTTCCTTGTTCATCCAGATCAGATCCCAAAAGTCGGTCTGGTAAACGTGCATGAATAGACGGTTGAAGCCGTCCGTGCGCCACGTCACTTCGCCAGCGCAGACCTGATAGGTCAGGGTGTCGGTGGTGCTGTAGAATTCCCAGCCGGGGATCAGCGCATACCGCGATTTCAGCCGTTTCAGCCGCGCGCCAAGTCGGCGGTCCTGATTGGGGGATTGCAGGGCGATCAGCCAGCAGGGCGCACCTTCTCCAAGCGTGGCGGTGGCGACGCGGTTGAAGCGCTCCAGCACCGCGCGCAGTTCATCATGATCGGCGGCCAGGCGGCGGTCATTGGGCAGGAAGTGGAAGCGCGTCAGGTTCCAGCCTTCAGAGTGGCGCAGCAGATGCCCGACTGGCTGCGTATTGCCATGAAAGCGCTGCCAGTCACTTTGAAACCTATCCATGCGTTTTTCGCTTCTGATATTTGCCGAGTTGCAGCGCCAGCACCGCGGCCGGCAGGGTGGTCACCGCCCCCATCCATACCGAGGCGTCTGGACCCCACAGGCTGAAGACATAGCCGGCGATCATCGGGCCGGTAATGCGGGCCATGGCGCCGGTCGACATATTCAGGCCGAGCATGGCGCCCTGTTTATCGGGCGCGGTCGACAGCGAAATGATGGCGCAGATCGAAGAAAAGATGACCGCCTGGCCCAACGCGCCCAGCATGATGATGGGCGTGATCAGCCAGCCGGTATGGTTTACGCCCTGGAGCACAAAACTGAGCCCGAAGACGAACAAACCGGAGGCTAAAACCTTGCTTTCGCCATAGCGCCGGGTGAGCGGGCGCATGAAAACCATCTGCATCAGGGCGGCGGCGATGCCGAGCGGCAGGAAGATGGCGCCGATCTCCTTCGGTCCCCAGTGGAAGCGCGCCTCGGCCCACAGGCCAAAGGTCGATTCCAGACCGGCGAAGGCCATCATATAACAGAGGGTCGACAGGATAAGCCGCGACAGGACCGGACTTTGCACGGCCGCCTGCGCTGTCTTCAGCAAGTTGGGCTGCGCGGCCTCTACCTTGGTGCGGCGCTGACGGCTTTCGCGGATAAACAGCATGACGCCCAGGCAGGCGAGCGCCGACAGGAGCGCCGCCCCCATGAGGGGCAGGCGGAACTGATTGCCGCCGGCGCCCGTCTCGTGGCTCAGTATGCCGCCGATGAATGGGCCGATGATGAAGCCGAGCGAAAAGGCGCCGCCGATCAGGCTCATGCGGCCGGAACGCTTTTCCGGCGGCGAGACGTCTGACACATAACCCTGGATGGTCGAAATATTGCCGGAACTGAGGCCGCTGAAGAAGCGGATCAGGATAGCGACCCAGATATTGGGCGAAAAAGCCAGGCAAATATAAAAGACAACGCTCAGAGCGGTGGTGACGATCAGAATCGGCTTGCGGCCGATACGATCAGAAAGCCGGCCGAAATAGGGCTCGGCGAAGAACTGGCCGAGCGAATAGGTGGTGAACATCAGGGTCACCTGCCAGGCCTGCGCCTCAAGGCTTTGGGCGAAGAAGGGCATAAGCGGCACAACAATGCCGAAGCCGACCAGATTGACGAAGACCACAGCGAACATGGCCGCCAGTGGGCCATTTTCATTGAGGAAGGCGTGGGCCTTGCGCCATAGCCGGCCACGGAAAAAGGTGCGCGTCTCGCTTTCGTTTTCCTTGGCGTCATCTTCATCCGGACGCACTTCATCCGGTTCGGACAGCAGGGAGTCGTCCGTGGACGCAAGACGGGTATCGGGTTTGGACATGACGGCGGTTATAAATGATTTGCCATTGATTGCGACAGTTTCTTTATCGCAAGTGCGTGATGTTGCCACTTGACTCTTTAATTTTGTTCTTGTTATGTTCTGGCATGGCGCAGAATGCTGACATGAAGGACCTGGACCCCCGCTGGCGAGACGGCGGCGATCTGCGCTGGCTCTATCTCGACATGAATTCCTATTTCGCCAGCTGCGCCCAGCAGGACGAGCCGGCGATCCGCAACCGGCCCGTGATCGTCGTGCCGGTGATGTCAGACTATACCTGCGCCATCGCCGCCAGCAAGGAAGCCAAGTTGCTCGGCGTCAAGACCGGTACGCAAGTCAAAGAGGCACGGGAACGCATTCCCGGTTTGATTGTCAGGGAAGCGCGGCCGGATCGCTATGTCGATCTGCATAACCAGATTTTAGCGCAGATTGATCATGTCATCCCGGTCGAGAAGGTGTGCTCGATCGACGAGGTGGCCTGCCGGCTGATGGGGCCTGAGCGGCTGGAGGCGCCGGCGCGCGCCCTGGGGCATCGCATCCAGAGGCGGATTCTGGAAAATGTCGGCGAGTGCCTGACCGCTTCGATCGGTATCGCGCCCTCGCGTTTGCTGGCCAAAACGGCGGCGGATATGAAAAAGCCGCTGGGCCTGACCGTACTGCGCCAGGATGAACTGCCAGGCGCCTTGCTGGATCTCAATATCGATGAATTTGCTGGTATTGGTCGATCGATGAAAACGCGGCTAAACGCGGTGGGCGTCGAGACCGTCCGGCAATTGTGGGAGATGTCGCCGTCGCGGATGCGGCAGGTATGGCGCGGCATTATGGGGGAGAATTTCTGGTATTCATTGCATGGCGTCGATCCGCCGGAAATCGAGACCACGCGCGCTAGTATCACCCACGGCCACGTTCTGGCGCAGGCGCTGCGACCAGTGGAATATGCGCGGGGTGTCGCCCGGCGGCTGACGGCCAAATGCGGCTCACGGTTGCGGCGCATGGGTTATAAATGCGGCGGCCTGCATCTTTATCTGCGCGGCGCCGGTGGCGAAAAGCTGGAAGCCGCCACACGTTTTGCCGTAACCTCGGACAGTTTCCGTATGCTGGCGGCGGCCGATGATCTTTGGGCGCAATGCGAACGCCGACTGAAAGCGCCCCGCGTAAAACAGATAGTCGTCACCTGTCTGAGCCTTGTAGAGGCGGATGTGAAGCCCGATCTGTTCGGCTGGACACCCGGCGGCGAGGAAGATGGCCGTCATATGAGCCTGCTCTCGGCGCTGGATGCTCTTAACCAGAGATTTGGCAAAGATAAGATAACGATCGGCCCGCCGACAAAGATGCACGGTTTTGTCGGCGCCAAGATCGCCTTCAACCGCATTCCGGAGCAGCCGGAATTCTGGGAATAAGTTTTATGGGAGGATAATTACAAAGGTTTTGAGCACCGGCTCAATCACAAGCCACTGGCCCTGATAGCCGTTGCGGAAAAGGATATGGTCGCCGGCTTTAAGCGTTACCGGCGGCTGGCCGTCCTCGGTGAGGATCGCATGGCCTTCAAGGATTGTGCAGTATTCCCACTCCTCATAGCTGACGCGCCAGGTGCCGGGCGTCGCCGCCCAATAACCGGCAAAGGTCTTTTCATCCGGCGTGGTTTCCAGAAGCCAGGTGGTGAATTGCGGATCACCGTCGATCACACGTTCAGGTAGTGGACGATCATGTTCGGGTGTGACGGTCGAGCGATCGAAGCTAAGGAAACGGGTCATGGTGGGCTTTCAATAATATCTTTAAAAGTAAGTAAGATACCCCACCACCAACGCGCAAGAGCGCGTCGGTCCCCCTCCCCAAACAAGTTGGGGAGGTATAGAAATGGAATAAAAAAAGCCCCGCGTGAACGGGGCTTATCTGGTTTGATCTGGCGGCCTATTTCGGCGCCAAAATCATGATCATCTGCTTGCCTTCCATCCTCGGTTCGTATTCGACCTTGGTGGTAGGCTCGAAGTCGGCTTTCACCTTGTTGAGCAGTTTCATGCCCAGTTCGGGGTGCGCCATTTCACGACCGCGGAAGCGGAGCGTGACCTTGACCTTGTCGCCTTCTTCGAAGAAGCGCGTCATCGCCTTGGCCTTCACCTCATAATCGTGGATATCGATATTGGGGCGAAGCTTGATTTCCTTGATTTCGACGACCTTCTGCTTCTTGCGCGCCTCGGCCTTTTTCTTCTGTTCCTGAAAACGGTACTTGCCGTAATCGAGGATCTTGCAGACAGGCGGGTCAGCGGTGGGAGACACTTCGACGAGGTCCAGACCGGCTTCTTCAGCGGCTTCCAGGGCGGAGGAGGTCGGCATGATGCCTTGCTTCTCGCCGGCGGCGTCGATTAACAGGACGCGAGGGACTTTGATGTCCTGATTGATTCGGGGGCCGTCTTTGGGAGGCGGGGTTTG
Organism: uncultured Asticcacaulis sp.; assembly: GCA_946480125.1. Next base: position 3,981 of record CAMLIY010000115.1, on the reverse strand, counting down.
GATTGGGCGACGAATAGGTCGTTCTCCTTGAGTCTGTTGATACGAAGTGCGCGGATTATGACGAAATAAGGGGTTGGTTTCAATCCCCTATGCACCGGAAAGGTTAAATAGCCGCTTATATTTCGGGATTTGAGCCGCGCAAGGGCTTATCTAAGCAGTGCGCGGTAAACATCAAGGGTGCGTTCGCACATCAGCGGCAGGCTATACTGGTCCTTGACGTGTTCGCGGCCCTGATGCCCCATCTCAAAGCGATCCGCCTCCGGCAGGGTGATGGCAGCCTTCATGGCGTCGGCCCAGGCGCGAGCGTCACCCGGTTTGACCAGCCAGCCGGTCTCGCCAGGGATAACGGTTTCAACAGTGGCGCCATGGTCGGCGGCGAGTGGCGGCCGCTGCATGGCCTGGGGCTCGACGGCGGTGCGGCCAAAAGCCTCCGGTTCCAGCGACGGCGCCAGGGCATAATGGCAGGCGGTATAGGCCGAGGGCATGTCGGCGCAATGGCCGACGAGCCTGACCCGTTCAGCAAGGCCGTATTTTTGTATGTTATCTTTAAGGGTCTGGCTATAATCGCTGCGGCCCTGGTCGTCGCCCACCATGATAATCAGGAAGTTGTCGATATCCTCATGACGCAGCAGATTGGCCGCCTCAACGATCAGCGCCTGCCCCTTCCATTTGGTCAGACGCCCGGCCAGCAGGAAGCGAATGCGTCCATCGCCTGACAGCACATCCCAGCTTTCCTCCATCTTCATGATCTTGCGCACATCGAAAGCTTCCGGATCGAAGCGCTTCATATCGATGCCGCGGGGAATGCCGATGACCTTTTCAGCCGAAAGGTGGGGGTAGGTTTTGAGGATATGGGCGCGGGTAAAATCCGAATTGGCGATAACCGTGTCTGCGCGGGTCATCTGGCTGTTGTACCAGCGCTTAAGCGCCGACTTGGCATTATAGATGCCGGCATAGGTAGCGACGCTGCGGATACCTTCGGTCTTTGCGGCCCCTATGGCCGCCAGGGCCGGCGCCCGCGAACGGACGTGGACGATATCAACCGTCTCGCTTTGGATAAGTTTACGGAGCGCCTTGTAATTTTGCCACTGTACAAATGGGTTCTTGCTGTGGACCGGCATATGGATGACGGTCGCGCCCTTTTTCAGCAGGCGGTCTTCCAGCCGGCCGCCCCTGGTGGCGACGATCGAGCGTCCGCCAGCGGCTATGATCGCCTCGCTGATATCAACCACGGTCTGCTCTACGCCGCCCGTATCGAGTTCGGGCACGACCTGCAAAACAGTGGCGGTGAAAGTGGCTTTGGGCATCAGGCTCTTGCATGAAAGCGGCGGCGTCTCTAGCATCACGCAATGAGCATGGATACCTTCCCAATTCAAGAGCCGGCCGAGTGGCTGGATACTCCAAATGGCGATCGCCTGGCCTATCGGCGGGGGCGTGGAGCGGGGCCGACCATCCTGTGGCTGGGCGGATTTCTCTCCGACATGACCGGCAGCAAGATCAGCCGCCTGACCGAAGAGAGCCGGGCGCGTGGCTGGGATTTTCTGTGTTTCGATTATTTCGCGCATGGCGAAACCGGGGGCGATATCAGCCATGCGCGAGTCGGGCGCTGGTTTGAAAATGCCCTGGCGGTCCTTGATCAATTGACGCAAGGGCCTGTGGTAGGCGTTGGGTCTTCCATGGGCGGGCATATACTATCCTTGCTGATCAAGGCCCGGCCGGAACGCATAAAGGCGGCGGGTTTTCTGGCGCCGGCCGCCGATTTTGCCACGGCGCTGATATTGCCCTCCTTGTCGCCGGAGGATCGGCGGCAGCTTGAAGTGTCCGGCGTGTGGATGATGCCGGGCTATGACCGGCCGGTGCCTTTGTCACAGGCCTTTTTTGATGAGGCGGCCAGGCATGAAGTTTTGAAAGCGTCGCTGATTTTCGATGGACCGGTGCGTATATTGCACGGCATGAAGGATGATGTGGTGCCCTGGCGGCACGGTTTGCGCTTGCTGGAAACTGTCACCACGCCGGATGCCCATATCCACCTGATCAAGGATGGCGACCACCGCTTGTCGCGCCCGCAGGACCTGAATCTGCTGGTCGATATGGTGGCTGAGTTGAGAGGATGATTTCTCCTCCCTCGCTTCGCAAAGAGGATGATCTTGTTTATATCAATCTTTCCTTCAGGTGTTCACCAACCCTAAGTGCATTGGCGACCGTCGTCAGAGTCGGATTAACCGATGAACTGGAAACGAAGAACGACGTATCGACAACATAGAGGTTGTCGAGATCGTGCGCCTTGCAGTTGACATCGAGCACACTGGTGGCCGGATCACGACCAAAGCGTAAGGTGCCGCACTGGTGCGCCGTGCCATAGAGTGGAAGCAGGGAATCGATCTGGAAATGTGGCTCGAAAAGCGTGTGCTGGCGTAAGCTAAAGCCTTTCAGCGCATGTTCCAGTTTTTGTGTCAGGCGCAAATGGGCCGGCAGGTTGTTGGGTGTATAGGTCAGCTTGATCTGGCCAGTGTCCGTGACAGTGACGCGGTTTTCTTCGCGCGGCAGGTCCTCGGTCATGGTCAGGAAGGCGACCATATGGCGCGCCAGATCGTTGGTGATGAAATCGGGGATCAGGGCCGGCGGAATAATTTCGGAAATCTGGCCTTCAAGCGTCTGACCCGACATATATTCCAACAGCTGAATCTGACCCATCGGATAGGGATAGTCGGTGTCGCCGAAATAGAAATCATTGACGGCAAAGGTCTTGGGGAAGGTCGAATCGAAGCGGTCGGCCATGATCGAGATGACCGCCGAGGTGGTATGGAACATATAGTTGCGTCCGACCAGTCCGGAACTATTGGCCAGTCCATTCGGATGCGACGCGCTTTCCGATTGCAGCAGGATAGCGGCGCTGTTGGCGGCGCCGGCGGCCAGGGCATAGAGATCGCCGGTAAAGGTCTGCAAACCGCCATCGGCCGTTTCGGTGACGACGCCGGTGACGGTCGCGCCTTTCGATTCAATATGTTTGACCTTGTGGCCGGTCAGGATGGTGACGTTCGGCAGATCACGGATCGGATCGATGACAATGCTGCGGGCATCGCTCTTGGCCTTGAGCAGGCAGGGATAGCCGCCGCAGGTGGTGCAGCGGATGCACTTTGAAGTGAGGGGATGGGCATCATCGCGATTGATGCCGAGGGGCAAAGGCGAGGGGTGCCAGCCCAGGTCCTGAAAGTGCTGTTTGAGTTTGGCGACGCCGGGATCATCCATGATCGCCGGATAGGGGAAGGGCGGATCATCTGGCTGATCATTTGGGTCAATGCCACGCTGGCCGTGGACGCGCCACAGGGCCTCGGCTTTTTCATACCACGGCGCATAATCGGCATAGGAGAGCGGCCAGGCGGGTGACAGGCCATCGCTGTGCTCGACCGCCTCGAAATCGCGTTTTTTCATCCGCATCAGGGCGGCGCCATAAAAGGTGGTATTGCCGCCGACCCAGTAATTGGTGTTGGGCGTGAAAGGCTTGTTGGTCTTGTCGAGCCATTGTTCGCTTGTGCGGTAGCGATGATCGATAAAGACGGCTTTTGCATCCCAGTTTTGCGGCTCGACCGGCAGTTCCTGACCACGTTCGAGGATCAATATCTGCTTGCCGGTATTGGCCAGCGCATAAGCCAGAGTGCCGCCGCCCGCGCCGGAGCCGATGATGATGAGGTCGTAATGCTGGGATTCGGTCGCGGTGGTCGCTTGCGGCATGGATTACTCTTTTAATTGATACTTTTGGGCGCCCCAACGGATCAGCGGGGTGATCAGTCCGTCGGGCAACAGCGTCATGGCGGCGACGGCGATCTTGTTGAACAGGCCGGTGACGATGACCTCGCGGCCGGCTTCATTGGCGCGGATGGCGGCCTCGACCACGGCTTCGGCGGTCTGGACAAAGCGCGCGGGATGGGTTTTCAGCACGGCATCCATGCCGTTGGAATGCTGGAATTCGGATTCGGTCGA
>CAMLIY010000114.1 GCA_946480125.1 uncultured Asticcacaulis sp. | reverse complement strand
GCGTCCGCCTGGCGCAGGGGCGTTTCGACGCCGTGACCAAATACGATTCCGATCCGTTCAAGCGCCTCAACCTGTTCAATGAAGAGTTCGCCCAGTGGGTCCATATTGTCGATCTGGATGGCGCCAAGGCCGGTTCACCGCAGCAGCACGAACTGATAGGCCGCCTGGCCAAGGCGTCACGCGCCAAGATCCAGACAGGTGGCGGCGTGCGTACCCGCGAACACGTCCAGACCCTGCTTGATGCCGGCGTTTCAGCCGTCGTGGTCGGCTCGGCGGCAGTGAAAAATCCGGAAGAGGTGCGCGGCTGGCTGCGTGATTTTGGCAAGGACCGCATTACCCTGGCGCTCGACGTGCTCCCGACGGCGGATGGTGATTTTGACGCTGCCCTGCATGGCTGGGTCGAGGGTTCCGGCATCTCGCTGTGGGATGTGCTTGACTACTACCCCTTCGGTGTGGCCCAGCGTATCCTGGTCACCGATGTGTCGCGCGATGGCATGCTGATGGGCCCGAACATGGACCTGATGAAGGCTCTGCGCAAGAAGCGTCCGGACCTCGAAATCCAGGCCTCCGGCGGGGTGAAATCGGTCGAAGACCTGTATGATTTGAAAGCGCTCGGTGTGCATGGCGCCATTGTCGGCAAGGCGATCTACGAAGGTCTCATAGATTTAAAGGCCGCCCTCAATGTCGGATAAGCTTCGCTTCCCGCTATTGAAGTCATCCTTTGTTATCGCGCTTTTTGACCCAAAAAGTGCGTCACACTTTTTGGAAAGCGCTCGCAATGTTGGCTAGACGCATCATTCCCTGTCTCGATGTCAAGGATGGCAAGGTCGTCAAGGGCGTACAGTTTGTCGGTCACGAAATTCTCGGCGACGCCGTTGACATGGCCCTGCGCTACCGTGACGAAGGCGCCGACGAACTGGTGCTTTACGATATCACCGCCTCCGCCGAAGGCCGTACGGTCGATTACAACTGGGTGTCCCAGATCGCCCGCGCGCTTGATATCCCGTTCTGCGTCGCCGGCGGCATCCGCTCGGCCGAACAGGCGGTGAAGTGCCTGAACAGCGGCGCCGACAAGGTGTCGATCAATTCGCCGGCGCTGGAACGTCCGGACCTGATCAATGAACTGGCCGAGATGGCCGGTTCGCAATGCGTAGTGGTAGGAATCGACAGCCGCGAAATGGATGATGATTATTACGTCCACCAATATTCCGGCGATCCGGATAAGATCCGTCAGGCCGGTCGTCGCACACTGGACTGGGTGGTTGAAGCGAAGCACCGCGGCGCCGGTGAGATCGTACTTAACTGCATGAATCAGGACGGCGTGCGTAAAGGATATGATATCAAGCAGTTACGGCTGGTTCGTGACCTGATAGATATACCGCTTGTGGCTTCTGGCGGCGCCGGCGCGCCTGAGCACTTCGAAGAGGTGTTCGATAAGGCCGATGTCTCCGGCGCCCTCGCCGCCAGCGTATTTCACAAGAAAATCATTGCCATTCCGGACCTGAAGCGTGATCTTCGCGCCGCCGGAATAGCGGTGAGACTATAGACGCAAGATACCCCACCACCACCGCGCAAAGGGCGCGGCGGTCCCCCTCCCCATCAAGATGCGGAGGTAAAAGAGAATTAAAATGCCAGACGCCCACAAACTGCCCAATCCACTGACCGTCGCCGATATCGACCAGATCGATTTTGCCAAGGGCGATGGCCTCGTGCCGGCCGTGGTGCAGGATGCTGACACCCTGCAGGTCCTGATGCTCGGCTATATGAACGCAGAGGCGTTGAAGGCGACGCTTCAGGGCGGCCTTGTCACCTTCTGGTCGCGTTCCAAGAATCGCCTGTGGAAAAAGGGCGAGACCTCCGGCGACACGCTCGAACTCGACCGCATCCTGGCCGACTGCGATGAAGACGCCCTGCTCGTCTATGCCCGCCCGAACGGCCCGACCTGTCATACCAAGACGACCTCCTGCTTCGGTCATGAAGAGGCCCCCGGCATCGGCTTCATGGGCCATCTGGCGCATGTGGTCGCTGATCGCGCCAAGGCGCCGCCAGCCGATAGCTATACGGCGCGCCTGATGCACAAGGGCGTCGCCAAGATTGCCCAGAAGGTCGGTGAAGAGGGTCTGGAGACGGCGCTCGCCGGTCGCGCCGGCGATCTCGATGAACTGCACAACGAAGCCGCCGACCTGCTTTATCACCTGTCGGTCCTGCTGATGGCGCGTGAGACCAAACTCGAAAATGTCCTGGATATCCTGCGTGAGCGCCACAAAGGCTGATTTACACATCACGCGTTTTGTGATCAATTGACAGTCCTAATCCGGGGCTCTCGCCATCATGGCCAAACATCATATTCTGGTTGGCGCAAACGCCATGTTTTCGCCGCGCGGACGTATAAACCGTCTGCAATTCCTGATCAATTTCTGGGCCTGTCAGGTCATTATCTTTATCATTTGGCTGGGCGTCGTCATGTTGCCGGATGCCCTGAGCGACGAAATGGCCTCCCGACTCGACCAGCCTCTGAACTGGTTGACCATGGTGCTGACTGTCCTGCTGTATTACGCCCTTTTCTGTCTCTGTGCCACGCGTCTGCATGATGTCGGCCTGTCGTCATGGTTTGGCCTGATATTATTCGCCGGTTTTATTCCAGGCCTGGTCGTGAGCATCGGCGGCGACCTCATCGAATCTGTCGGCCTGACAGACATGCTGAATTTTGTGGCCTTTCTCGGCAATCTGGCAGTGCTTGCGCTTGGCATCGCCCTGTCCGTCTGGCCTGGCCAGCCGGGTGAGAATATTTACGGACTTTCACCCGACGCCTAATCCTGCAAATTGCGGCCGATGGCACGGCGGATAAGCAATCGCTGGTCCGGGGTCATACCGCCCAGTATACCGCGCACTTCCGGCGCCAGGTGCCCCGACATCTCGCCGCTGAAAACCAGGTGATCGAACATCGCCTTCCAGGCCGCAGTCTGATCCGCCGGCAAATCACGCAGGCCGAGCATGGCCAGCATCAACACCTGCATCGGTGCGCCCATCTCCGCACCCGCCGTATTCCACCAATAATTCACCTGTACATTGAAATCGCCCGTCGATGAGACGTGATGCCACCACATATAGGGTATAAACAGACCATCACCGGGCTCAAGTTCGGCTAGCGTGGCCGCTTTAATTGCCTCTGCGAATAATGGATATCGGTCAAAATCCGGTTTTTCAAGTGATACCATTGAGGCAGGCACACCGGATACCGTCGCTTCAAGCGGCCCCATATAAAGGTTCTTCGTCTGATCGGGCGGAAACATCACAAAACGTTTACGGCCCGAAACCATGCAGACCAGGTTATAGTTGATGTCGAAATGGGTCTGTGTCACTGAACGGTTGCCTATCCAGATACGTGGCGCGTTTCCCGGTACAGTTAGTGGGTTTTCCACCTTAAAACGCGGCATATAGTCATCCAGCGGTGCGGATTGAATATAGATCGGTTCGGCCTGCGAATCGCCGGTCAGTACGCTGAGGCGATCAAGCGTGATCTTCATCGGTATGGAGGCGCGCTGAAAATTGAAACCCCGCGGATCCTCATCATAAAAATACTTGCCGTCCTTGCCTGGCGCCTGCCGGAAGGTTTCCACAGCCTTGCCGATGTCGCAGGCTTTCAGGTACTCTATTAATTCGATTGGTGAACGTTTGGCTCGCTCTACCGCTGGCCAGTTCGCCACCAACCCCTTGAAAATCGTTGGCCTGTTCAATGTGTTTATAATCTGCACAAGACTTTCCGGGCCAACATCGCTTCGAATATCAACAGCAGGAAAAGATGGCATGACAGGTCTCGTGGAAATTTCACCTACAGTTAGCCCAAAGCCGTCGGACGGACAAACCCTTTACACCCTCTCAGCTGGCGCTTAATCTGATCTCATGAGAGGTGCCCCATGCCCCACGTCCTGTTTTCGCCGAAAGGCCGTATCAGCGGCACACAATTTCTCATCTCGATCAGCATCGCCATGTTGGTCATGGTGATAATTGGTTTTAGTCTTGGCGCTGTGCCAGCACTTAATGGCCCGATTATCCTCAGCATCTGCTGGACAATACAAATCTGGCCCCTCACCTGTGTTTTGATCAGACGACTTCATGATACGGGACGCTCCGCCATCTGGCTGTGGCTGTTCGCGCCGCAAGCCCTCATTGCGCTGATCTCCCTGGCCATGGGTGGCTATCTGCCAGTCGCGACCCTGTGGTTGATGACCGCACTCGGCATAATTTCCAATATTTTGTGCTGGGGGTTAATATTTTTCCTGGTTCTGAAACCAGGCGATACTGGCGATAATCATTATGGCACGGCGCCACATCCAATCCGTGACACGACGGGCTAATGGTATTGTGACCCATATCAAACCTGGACATCAGGCTTGAGACGACAAAGGCCGAAATCTGCACAGGCAGCGGACAGCACCGCAAAATCTTGACAAAAAGCTTTGCGAAAATCGTAAGTTGACGTAGCTTTCCCTTGTCAAGGGAATGTACAAGCTTCCCCAAAATGCATCGCATGGCCGAAGAAAACCGGCCACAGGATACTATTGAATGAAATCAAGCCGCCCCACGCACAGTCCATCAGAACCGAAGTTCAATCTGTTCGGTCGTCGCAAGTTGCGGCCCCTTTTCGCTGAGTCTGATGCGGTGGAAAAATCTGCAATCTCTGTTTTAGAAACCGCAACAGACTCAAACGATATTCTTGAAGCGTCGTTCGATGATCCCGCGCATTTGGTTGCGGACAGTCTTTCCGATCCCTCGCCGGATCCTGCCCCGGAAGCCCCGGAAGTTCCCGAAAATGAAGCGGTTCTCGATATTCCGGAGGTGTTGACAGAACTCACGCCCCCCCCCGAACCCACGCCGCCAGCCCCAACCCGTAAGAGTCCGGCAAAACCGGCCGGCGCTGTCAGCCCCCATAAGGTAACAGCCGAGAGGGTTCAGGCGAACGCGGTGCCATCCTCCGCCCTATTTTGGGGCCTCGCCACCTTTGCCAGCCTGTTATGGTCCTGCGGCCTGACGGCCTTCGCCGTGGGGGCGCAAAGCCATCTGACGGCCATGAGCTATGAGCCCTTCCGCATCGTTGTTCTGGTGTTCCTGGCTATCTTCCCGACCGGCCTTATCTTCGCCACCGCTTTCGCGCTTCGCAACGCCGCTGTCCTGTCGCGTCAGGCCGGTCGCGCCGCAGAACTGGCCGACACCCTGATGGCGCCCGCCGCTTCCGCAGCCGCACAGACGGGCGACCTGGTGGCCGCCTTGCGTGAACAGGTGGATCACGCCGTCCGTGCTGTCCGCCTCGCCCATGCCGATGTTTCCGAGCTGAGCACCCAACTGAAAGCCGAGACCGACCGCCTGACCGAAGCTGCCATCAGCGCCCGCACGGCGACGCAAAGCATCACCCGGTCACTGGCGCATGAGCGCGAAAGTGTCACCGCGCTCAGTCAATCGCTTGGTCTTCAGTCCACCCAGATTATCGAAGCGGTTGACCGTCAGGCGCGCATGGTAGCTGACGCCTCTGATCTGGCTCAGACGCAGTTGCGCGAAGCCGAGGCCAGCCTCGCGGCTTCCACAGGCGCTGTGGTCAATGCCGCCGCGGACGTCTCTGATGCCGCACGCACGGCCGCCGAAGACCTTGACCGTCAGACTGTAAGACTGGAAACCGCCGGTTCGGGTGTCACCGATCAGGTTCGCAGTGTCGAGGAAGGCTTGTCACAGCAACGCGCAGGCCTGGTTTCCACCGCCCTGTCCCTGCGCGCCGATCAGGAAGATTTCGCGGTCCATATCGAAAATCAGCGCGCGCAACTGACCGAGGCCCTGTCCATCACGCGCGTCGCCACAGTTGATCTGGGGGAAACCTCGGCGCGGGGCATCGATGTACTGCGTGATATTGTTGTCTCGGCACAAGAACATTTCCACGCTGTCCACGGTGCTGCGGAAAATGAACGCACAGCTTTTGAAACGCGTATTCATGCAACACTTTCCAATATCTCGATGATGGCCGCCGATGCGCGCGATGATCTGGTTGAGGAAACCCGCAAAGCACTGGAACAGCTCAACAGCTCGGCCGAAGATGCCAAACGCGCCGCTGATCAGGCCTCGCAAACGGCTCAGATGCGCGTCGATCGCCTGAATGAATCGATCTTCGAGGCCAGCAAAAAGGCCGATGAGGTTTTTGATTCACGCTTCGCGGCTGCACGCCGCCTTATCGAGGAATCCGCCGATTTGATCGGCGAGGCTGGCGACCAGACGGTACAAAAGCTCGACGCCAGTTTCGCCCATACCCGTCAGACTATTGCAGAGGTCAATGACGCGCTGAATGACCTGGCAACCGGCGCCGATCAATTGCCGACTATCGCGCAGGCCCGTATCCTCGAAATACGCCAAAGCGTGGAAGAGGGCATCAATGCCATGCTGGAAGCCGCGCGCAAAGCGTCACAGGAAACAGAGGCCGTGGACTCAGCCTTCCAGGAACGGGTGAAGCGCAATTACGATATGCTGACCGAAGCGGTGCGGCTCATGGGCGTCATTTCCGGCGAACAGGCCTTGCCGCACTCTGCCGAACCATCACCACGCGACCGGGATTCTGGCCGCACAGCCGCCACGCCGCGCAAGCCTGTGGAACATACCCCACCGCCAACGCCGTCGACACGCCCGCGCCTGATGCCCTTAAGCATGCCAACTTCCGAAACACGCGCTGCGCCCGCATCCGCCCAACGTGAGGCACGTCCCGAACCTCGTCAGGCCCGTTCCGTTCAGGATGGCTGGTCATGGCGTGAATTGCTCGGCGGCATGGAGGGGCGCGACAAGCAACCGGATCGTATGGCCGCCACTATACCACAGACCACGATTGACCCGCCGCAAGATCCCCAATTCGACAGTCTGGACGATTTGATGATCACTGAAATCAGCGCCATGGGTGTTGATGCGGCTTCGCTACTGAGTCGCGCTCGCATAGAAGAAGTCATTGGCGCCATAATGGCCGAGGATAACGAAGGGGCCCGTCTCGTGGTCCGTCGCGTGGCCCCGGCCGCCATTCGGCGCCTCAGCCGCCGCCTGGTATCAGATGCGCAATTGCGGCAGCAATCCAATGATTTCGCAACCTATTACGACCAGCAGATCAATATGGCGCTGCTCGGCAAGGATGTTGTCAAAGGATTGAACGAAGTCCTGGGCAGCGATTCAGGCCGCGCCTATCTGTTGTTTGATGCCGCCCTCAGCGACCTGATATGAGACTGATCCTCCGCGAAGAGACTTTTCCCATCGCCGGGCGCTTTACCATTGCACGCGGCTCGAAGACCGAAGCCCATGTCCTCTATGTCGAACTTGAGGATCAGGGCCATACAGGCCGGGGCGAATCTGTGCCCTATGCCCGTTATGGCGAAAGCATCGTACAGTCTCTGGCCGATATCGAAGCGGTGCGCCGTCAGATCGAAGCCGGACTGAGTTTCAGTGACCTGCACGACCTGCTGCCGGCCGGGGCGGCCCGCAATGCCATTGATTGCGCCCTGTGGGATCTCAACGCCAAACTCACCGGTGTCCCTGCCTGGCGTACCGCGGGCCTAAAACGCCTCGATCCGCTCAAGACGGCCTATACCTTAAGCCTCGACACGCCGGAAGCCATGGGGGCGCAGGCCTCGGTGAATGGAAGGCGGCCGGTGCTGAAACTCAAGATCGGCGGCGCGAACGATCTTGATCGCGTCGAGGCCGTGCGTAACAAAGCCCCCCATGCCCGGCTGATTGTCGATGGTAATGAAGGCCTTTCGTTCGAGGATTTGCAGCGCATCGCGCCGGATATGAAAAAGCTTGACGTCAAGCTGATCGAACAGCCGCTCAAGGTCTCCGAAGACGAGCAGTTGCTGGGATATGATTGCCCGGTCCCCTTGTGCGCCGATGAAAGCCTTCATACCCGTAAAGAGCTCGACCGCTGCGCGCGGCTCTATACCTACATCAATATCAAGCTCGACAAGGCCGGCGGTTTGACGGAGGCCTTAGCGCTGAAGGCAGAGGCGATAGAAGCCGGCCTGGGGATCATGGTCGGCTGCATGGTAGCGACATCGCTTTCCATGGCGCCGGCGATGATCGTGGCGCAGGGCGCCGATTTTGTCGATCTCGACGGGCCGCTCCTGCTGTCGCGCGATCGCGAACACGGCCTGGAGATCACGGGATCTATTTTGCATCCGGCCACGCCCGAGCTTTGGGGATAGCAAAGGGTGCATGAAAAGGGTTGTGAGCACGGGCGTTTTACGTCTTAGTGATGTTCATCCCATTGCCCATTTGATTTCAAGATGATGACTGACTCTGCAAATCTCAAGAAACGTGCGCCGGTACGTGGCCTTTATCCCGATATTGATCCCTATGACAGCGGACATATGCCCACGGGCGGCAAACACAAGATATATTACGAGCAGAGCGGCAATCCCGAAGGCTTGCCGGTCGTGGTGCTGCACGGTGGCCCGGGTGGCGGCACCTCTCCCAATCTTCGCAGCTATTTCAATCCTGACGGCTACCGCATCGTCCTGCTCGATCAGCGCGGTTGCGGAAAATCGACCCCCCACGCCTCGGAAGACATTTCGCTGGAGGACAACACCACTTGGCATCTGGTCGCCGATATCGAGGCCCTGCGTCAGAAACTCGGCATTGACAAATGGGTGGTCTTCGGTGGCTCGTGGGGCTCAACACTTGCACTCGCCTATGCGCTCACCCATCCGGAGCATGTCCACGGCCTGATCCTGCGCGGCATCTTTCTGGTACGCAAAATCGAGCTGGACTGGTTTTATCAGTCAGGCGCCAGTTATCTTTACCCAGATATATGGGAGACGTTCATCGCGCCGATCCCCGAATCCGAGCGTGATGATCTGCTCTCCGCCTATGTGAAACGACTAAACGGCCCGGACCGAAGTGAAAGCGTGCGCTGCGCCCTCGCCTGGAGCGGCTGGGAAGGCGATACCCTGTCTATCGACGGTCCATCGGAAACCGCATCCAAATTTTCAGATCCGGCCTTCGCGCTGGCCTTCGCGCGGATTGAAAGCTGGTATTTCAAGAATGGTGGCTTCTTCGAAAGCGAAGACTGGGTGCTGGAAAATATCGACCGCATACGCCATATCCCCGGCTGGATCGTGCAGGGCCGCTTCGACGTTGTGACACCCATGACCACCGCGTGGGACCTGAAAAAAGCCTGGCCGGAAG
>CAMLIY010000113.1 GCA_946480125.1 uncultured Asticcacaulis sp. | reverse complement strand
CCGCGGATGGCAATGGTGGCGCTGGCCGTTTCGGCGCTCTCGCTCCTGATCTCACTATTCATGTGCCCGGCCCGCTGCGCGCCCTGGGCTTTTGCGGCGGTTGTGATCGCTGGCGGCATTCTCGGCGGATATGCCTGGTACCATAAGCTTCTCAAGGATTATCCGCCGATCGCCGATGTCGCCACCAATTGGGACCGCCCCTTGAGCTATTCGGATAAGTTGATGGCGCAACGCGGCCAGGACGCATTGCCGATCGAAGATTTGCCGCGCGTACCCCGGAACGAGTCACTGGACTGGGGGGGCAAAACCGTAGCGGCAATTAATGAAGCCACATGCCCGGCGGCGAAAACGATCGAAAACCTGATCATTACAGAAGACCAAATCCCGGCCGTTGTGAACCGGCTTAAGCAAAGCCATTACCGGGTCTTTGGCACTTCGCCATGGCGTATTGAGGCCACCTACCAGGACAATTTCTACGGTTTTAAATCGGATATTGTTATCCGCATCGATCCACGCAGCGTCGATGTGAGATCAGTAAGCCGTTACAATATTCCTGATCTCGGCGCCAATTGCCGCCGCGTTGCTGAAATTATTCGTGATATCAGGGCCTTGCCATTATCCGCTGTTGCAGTAAGCGAATAGGCCGAATTGGCGCGCCTTTTGCTCTGCCTGTGTCCGAAATCAGGACGAGTGGCGATGATCGGAAGTTTTTTTCTATATATATCAAAACGATCGCAGCGTATTATGGCGGCGCTTCTGGGTATTATTTTGATACATATCCTTGTCGCCAGTGGTGCGCCCCGTCCTGTATCAGCGCTGACATATATCCAGGTTGAGCATTAGACTCACTGCGTCGAATCCGCACCGGGTTGCAGGTTCGCGCCGACTAACATGAATGCACTGCAAAATTCTCTGGAATGGTTTTTTGGGTATGTGCCCGTTTGCGGGTGAGTTCTTTGTTTCTTTCTGTTTAACTAAGTACGTAGAGTTCGGTGAATAATAGTTTGATTTCACAAACTATTTAAATAAAAATTTATATTTTAAGCCGATAAAGGGGGGCGGTAAAACTGACCTGCTTCGGCCACAATAGTTTTCGTAAGGTAATGTTTCGCCTGTGACTTTATTGAAACAGGTTGCAATTGATATCGACAAAAATGTGTCGCGCGATTGACGGATTTGCGACAGAGGGCTTTAACTTCATTAACAGCGTGTAATGCTGGAAATTGCGGTGGGTGCGCCTACACCCTCATGTAACCCGGAGAACCAAGTGAAAAAATTATCTTTGCGATCTGGCCTGTTGGCCACGACGACGATCTGCGGTGCAGCGTTGTCGACGATGGCTGGCGGTGCCCTGCTGGCGACTGTCGCCACCATGCTTCCAGCCGTGGCTCAGGCCCAGGACTATACCTCTGGCGCAGTTGTTATTTCGATTGATGATGCAAGTGGAAATGCTGTTCCTGGCGCAACTGTAGTGCTTACTTCCCAAGCGCAAGGTATTACAAAGACTTTGACCACAAGTGCCAGTGGCACAGTTACAGCGACCGGATTGGCTCCTGGTGAGTATAATGTTTCGGTTTCGGCCAATGGATTCGACACATACGAAGGCACGGCTTCAGTCGTTGTTTCGCAGCAAGTTACTTACACCTACGCATTGAATACCACCGGTGCGGAAGCAACCACTGTTGTCACCGTTAAGGGTAAGCGCGTCCGCCAGGACTTTAACAAGACAACTAACGGGCTCTCTGTTGACCTGACCACTTTGACGTCGCAGCAAGCCATCGGCCGCAGCGTCGAAGCTGTGACTCTGCTGGCGCCAACGACTGTAAATTCGACAGCTTTTGGCGAGCCCTCAATCGGTGGTGGCTCGGCCGCCGAAAATGCTTTCTATATCAACGGTCTTAACGTAACCAACCCTGATACGTTTGTCGGTGGCGCAGAGGTGCCTTTCGACTTCTATAAGACGATCGACGTCCAGACCTCGGGTTATCCGGCTGAATTCGGCCGCGCTACCGGCGGCGTAGTCAACGCCACCACCAAGTCGGGCACCAATAATTTTATGTTTGCTGTACACGGCAACTTCGCGCCGCAGGCATTGCGTAGCGATAGATTTGCAACGGAAGACACGACTAGCCCGATTAACTATCGTAAGGATGACCTGAATTCGATCTCGGTCGAATCCGGTGGCGCCTTGGTCAAGGATAAGTTGTTCCTGTATGGCCTAGTTCAGTTTAATGATAATAAGTCTTCTTTCGCAAGCACTAGTGGCGGATATTGGGAGCAAGACAAGAGTAGCGATCCGTTCTACGGTATCAAAGCTGATTGGTATATCACTCCAGGTCAGCATTTAGAACTAACCTATTTTGATACAACAACAACTGAACAGCAAAAACGCTATACGTATTCTGGTACTAGTTCAGATGGTTCCGATGGTGCAATTGGCGATCTCATTGGGCCTGCCGTACAAAAAACAGGTGGCCCAAGCTGGGTGGCTAAATATACCGGCAACATCACCGATTGGCTGACAATTTCGGCGGCTTACGGGGATACCAAAGATACCAACGACTTCGAATCTGGCAACCCGAGTGAGCCTTATGCTGTCTCCTATAACGTTGATACGGGGCGTTATGATCGCATTTCGAAATTGCAGCCTTACAGCGCCGCTTCAACAATCGATAACTGGGAGCGTAAGTTCTATCGTGCTGATGCGGATGTTCGTTTCGAAGGCTTAGGTCGTCACCACCTTCGCCTTGGTTTTGACCACGAGGATGTAAGCATGGATAAGGTTACCCGGTTACCGGGTGACCAGCCGATCCGTTACTATCTGTTCCCGGACTATGACTATGGCTATATAATCTACGAACGTTTGGGAGGCCACGTTTCCGGTGAAGCATCTTCTTACTATATTCAGGATTCCTGGGATGTAACCTCGACCTTGAACCTGCAAATCGGTTTGCGAAACGATGATTTCAAGGAAAACAATCTGTCGGGTGAACAGTTCCTTAATCTCACGGGTAATCTGGCGCCGCGTCTTGGGGTAAGCTGGCGCCCGAGCGAGGATTCGGCCTGGCGCTTTACGGCATCCTATGGCCAAACCTTTATCCCGCCTGCTATGAACCTGGGCTTCCGCGGCAAAGATCTCTACTTCGCTGAAGGTTATGATGCTCCGGCGGGTGGATATACCTATGACCCGACAACGGGTCTGCCCATAGATATGGGTACACCTGATGGCGCCATCTATGGTGACTCGCCATGTCCGGACAGTGATGTCGAGAGTGCACCCGTCAAGCTCGTCAATGGCGGTAACTTCTGTAGCGTATTTGGCAATAACACTCAGGAGCCGGCGGCACAAAAAGCGGCCGTTGGCCTGAAGGCGACTCGTGAAACGGAAGTCACGCTTGGCACCACCTATCGTGCCAACGATATGTGGACTCTGGGTCTGACCTATGTCCACCGTTCGCTTGATCGTGTTTCGGAAGACACTGATTTTGCCCCTCAAATCAATGATTACTGTAGCGCACATGCAACAGCAGCCCAACTTGAAGACGGCGCCTGTCAATATTCCAACGAATACCACGTCTGGAATCCAGGCGATTCGGTAACGATCAATACCTTCCACACCTTGCCGGACGGTACGACGCAATTGAAGTTTACGGATCTCGGCTTTGAAACGCCAAAGCGCGACTATGATGCCGTTACCTTCGACTTCAAGCGTGCGTTTGACGGTAAATGGGGTCTGCAAGGCTCCTATACCTGGTCTAAATCCTACGGCAATTACGAGGGTACTGTTCTGACCGTTGGTGACGGCACGTCACAAGAAGATGCCGGTTCCACACTGCTTTACGATTATCCAGGCCTGCAGGAAAATGCGACCGGTTATCTGCCGAACAGCCGTGATCATGCTTTCAAGCTGTGGGGCTCTTACGCCATCACGCCTGATTTGTTGATCGGTGCTAATTTGCAGGTTATCTCGCCGGGCTACCTGTCTTGCCTGGGTACCTATCCTGATCCTGATAATACGGCTTCAGGTTATCAGGCGGTGTCGCACTTCTGTTATCCGGCGAGCGGAGGCCCGACCTCGGTCCCGACTCCAATGGGTAAGGGCGGCAAAACGGACTGGACGAAGACGATTGATCTGCACGTCTCCTATACTGTGCCGAACACGGTGATTATGGGGGGTAAGCTCGTACTGCGAGCTGATATCTTCAATTTGTTTGACGATAAGGAAGTTACGTCTCGCGACATGACATCCGATCTGGGAACGTTTAACAAGTGCTTCTCTGGATCTCCAGCGGCTTCGTGTGAACCGGGCGATATCACAGACAATCTGTTCACGCCAAATCCTCACTATCAAGAGCCTTACAGCTATAACGCTTCACGTTACATGCGCGTTGGCTTTGACATCACATACTAAGACTAAGCTTTTAAGCTTTATCTGGATGACGGCGGAAGGGAATCCTTCCGCCGTTATTTTTTTTATTTGGCTTTTTCTTGCGTGTAGATCACGCGTATAAGGCTGTCATTAATTGCTCACAGTTGAGAGGCATCACGATGACTTCCCATCCCAAGCCACGTATCCAATTGATAATGGCGGCAAGTAAGGCGCTCGATAGGCGTGGAGCAGCGGCCATCATTCGTGAAGATTTGGCGGTAGGCGCCCCTTCCGGCAACGAATGGCGTGAAGTAGCCGATATAGCGGTACAACTGGGGGAATATGGCCTGGCTCTCGAGGCGGCATCTCGTTACACCGCGACAATGTCGCGTGATATAGATCATGTATTTTTCACAGCGATGATCTTGTCACGCATGGGGCGCCATGAAGAAGCTGTGCGTCAACTGGATGGCCTGTTGTTGAAGGACCAGTCGCATCCGGCTGTACTACACTTTCGCGCTATGACGGCCACGCGAATGGGTGACTTTGACGCTGCTGAAGCTTTCTTGCGGCGTGCGATTGATATTTCACCCGCACCTGTACAATGGCTAGCACTTTCAGTGGCGAAGAAATTTGCAGCTGGCGATCCGGATTTTGCCCAGATGGAAGCAGTTCTGCCCAGGGTAGGGCGTGCGCCCGTAGAAGTGAGGGCGCAATTATTCTATGCGCTTGGCAAGGCTTATGATGATGCCTGTGATCGTGAAAAAGCCAGTTGGGCTTATTCGAGTGGGGCAGCTTTAATGCGTCAGGCTGGTGGCGCGCCGAATGGCAAGTTGTGGAACAACTTTGTTTCGCGCCTGATTAATGGTTACAAAAAAGAGAATCTGACATCTTTGAAACTGTCTGGTGCGGATGGCAGCCGAATAATTTTTGTTACGGGTTTCCCGCGCTCCGGCACGACTCTGGTTGAGCAAATTCTGACAAGTCACTCAGAAGTTTGTGATGGTGCTGAGTTGAACCTGTTGCCTGTTGCCTTGATGCCGGCGGGCGAACCGGCCTTCAATAACATGGCGGCATACAACTCCGCAGAGCAAACACGACAACCTGCTATTTCAAGTGAATTCACATTTGAAGATGCAGTCGCTTACCAGAACCGGTCAAATAGTGCAGATCCGTGGGGGGACATTGGCCGCGACTATCTGCATATGGTGGATGAACTCTTCGGCAAGAGTGGCCGTGCTGTCGACAAAACCTTGAATCTTGGCAGTTTTATGGGGCTGCTTATGCATGCATTACCCGGAGCGAAGGTGCTATGGCTGAGACGTAAGCCAGAAGACTGCGCCTTATCCATTTATAGGCTGTACTCACAATTGGGCACACTACCCTGGACCTATTCCGCAAAAGATATAGCGGATTTTTTCCGTGCTGAAGACCGTCTATACGAGCACTGGACGCAAATGTTCCCTGACCGGATTATGACTGTCTCTTATGAAGCCCTAGTATCTGAGCCACAAGATGGGATACGACGCATTCTCAGTCATGTAGGTCTTGACGAAGAACCAGGAGTTTTCGAGCCGCATAAGTCTACTCGTGCCGTTTCAACAGCCAGTATGACTCAAGTGAGATCACCTATTTCGACATCTCGAATTGGATCAGCAGAGGCTTACAAAGCTTTTACAGAAGAGTTCCGGAAAGCCTATTATGTCTAAGTGAGCGTCCGCCGCCCATAATATCGGTTGGCTTTTATTATCTTACCGAAGCCTGATAGGCTTCCGGGGCCAGGACGCTGGCGCCTTGTTCGCGCAGGCGTTCGTCACGAACTTGAGACATCACAGCTTCCGCCTTCGGGTCGCTCATGGCCCAACCGAGGAAGGACAGAGCCTTGATGCCGCTCATCCCCATATGGATGCTTTGTTTGGCGCCGCCAAAAAGGCCGGGCTCGGTATCATAATCAACCAGTCGCACATTGGCCTTGCTGTCGATCTTGGCCAGGCCCTTGGCGACATCAACGGCGTCATAGAACCCGCCCAGTTTATCGACCAGTTTGAGCTTAAGCGCCTGTTCGCCGGTCCAGACGCGACCCTTGGCGATGTCGCGCACGGTCGCTTCCGGTAGCTTGCGGCCGGTAGCGACGTGGGTGACGAAACCGTTATAGATTTCGTCGATCCAGCCGGAGAGGGCGGCGCGCTGCGTCGGGCTGAAGCCTTGCGACTGGCTGAAGGCCTGGCTGTAATCGCCGCCCACCGAAATGTCGCGGTTATCGACGCCAAAACGCGCCAGGGCGTCACCAATGGCGAACTTGCCGCCGAACACACCGATCGAGCCGGTGAGGGTGCTCGGATTGGCCACGATAGACGAAGCGCCGGAAGAGACCCAGTAGCCGCCAGACGCGGCATATTCACCCATGGAGACCACGACTGGCTTGCCGGCGGCCTTGGCGGCCTGCATGGCTTCGGCGATCTGCTCCGAAGCGGTATCCGAACCGCCGGGCGACGAGACGCGGAAGACGATGGCCTTGACGCTCTTGTCCTTGGCGGCCTTATAGAAGGCGTCGGCGATCTCATCGGAGATCATGCCCGGTTCGCTGCCTAATCCGCCGCCGCTGCCGGCACGGCCGGTCATGATGGCGCCTTCGCCATCGATCACCGCGATAGTGTCGCCGGAATAGGAGGGCGTCAGGGTGCGTTCGTAGTCAGCGATATCCATCAGCTTGGCGCCATCGCCGGCGCGCTTCACTGCGGCATCCTCTGCGTCCTGAACCTGGCCGAGCTTGTCGATCAGGCCGAGCTTCAGGGCCTGTTCGGCGCCATAGGGGCCCGCTTCGAGGGTGGCTTGCAACTTGCCGGCATCAATCCGGCGATCCGCGGCAACATTATTGATCATCGAATGATAGATGCTGTTCATCCAGCCCAGCGTCGCTTCGCGGTGAGCCGGCGTGTAATCGCTGTAAAGATAAGGGTTTACGGCGTTCTTGAACTCATAGCGCTGCTCATATTCGGCCTTGACGCCATATTTATCGAAGGCGCGCTTCAAGAACATGGTCGAGGTGGCGATGCCGGTCACCTGGAAGGACGCATGCGGCTGCATCCACAAATTACCGGACGAGGCGCCCAGCATATAGGAAGCGACGACCATGGTATCCGGATAGAGCCCCTGGCTATGGGCGATTACCGGCTTATTGGCGCGGCGCACATAGACGATGGCGTTGCGGATTTCCTCGGCGGCGGAAGGCGACAGCCCGCCTTCGGGCAGACGGATGAAGACGCTCTTGACGCGTGCATCGTCCGCCGCATGATGCAGGGTCGTGACCACGTCCATGGTCGACAGACCTTTTCCGGTCAGGAAGGCAAGGGGTGTATTGCGACTCTGGTCGGTCATTTTCTGGCGCAGATCGAGCGACAGGACAACGGACGCCGGCACTTTGGGCTTTGAGGCTGAGGCAATCATGACGACCGCACCGATCGGCAAGGCGACAAAGACGATCAGCAGAGCCACAATAGCTGCGGCCAGCGTAATAAAGAACTGTTTCATATAAAACCTAAAGCCCCCCAGATACCAACTGCCAACATAATCCTTAAAGTGGTCAGGTCAAATGAAGACGGTGTCATATTGGATCGGCATACGGATATGTGGCCTTTATTATCGTTAAAAATCAGAATTTGACGCGGCCGGCACGTTTTTGCGTCGGGGGGCGATCGTGGGCGTGGCGCGAAGCGCCTTTACAGTGCGGGCAGGATGTACCCTTGATATAGCTCGGCTGCTGTTGATCCTCGGCCGTCAGGGCATGGTCGCAATGCAGGCAGAGCACGGCGGTCTGTGACGGCTGCAAGTGGTGATCGACGGCGATACGCTCGTCAAAAACAAAGCATTCGCCTTGCCATAAGGATTGCGCGACCGGCACGTCCTCGAAATATTGCAGTATGCCGCCCTTGAGATGGTAGACATCCTCTATGCCCTGATCGATCAGCCATGAGGTGTATTTCTCGCAGCGTATGCCGCCTGTGCAGAAGGTAGCGACTTTTTTGCCTTTCAGAATGTCGGCGTTATCGCGTGACCATTGCGGCAGGTGCTTGAAATTGGGAATATTGGGGTCGATCGCCCCCTTGAAGGTGCCGAGATTGACCTCGTAATCATTGCGCGTATCGATGATCACCACATCGTCGCGGCTGATCAGCGCGTTCCAGTCTCGCGACGCGACGTACTGCCCGAAACGCTTCATCGACACGGGTTCGCCGATGCCTATGGTTTCCTTTTTCAGCCGGACACGCAGCTTGCCGAAGGGCTGATAGTCGGCATAGGATTCCTTCCAGGTAACGGGCGCGCCGATCAGCTCGCCTTGCAGATAGGCGAGGAAAGTATCGATGGCCTCGCGTGTGCCGGCCATGGTCGAATTGACGCCCTCGGCTGTGATGAGCAAAGAACCCTTTATGCCCAGTGCATTCAGCCGGTCATACAGGGGCATCCGCATGGCTTCGAAATCAGGAAAATCGAAGAAATGGTAGAAGGCGGCGATAACGATCTGAGGCTGGGTTTGCGCAGTTTCGAACATGCCAGCGCCCTATCATATTTTACGGAATGCGCCAATCCCGGAAGAATTCTGTTGTTCGCGGAAATGGAGCCGAATTTAGCCAGTCATCCACAAATAATATTTGGACAGCGCCGCCACATTACGAAAAAATTGTTACAGGGGATTGCTTTGCGCAAAACCTTGCGCTATCTCCACGCCTCTCGCGGCGGCATGCTTCGCTGGCGGACCGGCTATATGCTGGGGAATGGTGTAATGGTAACACTCCGGTTTTTGGTACCGTCATTCTAGGTTCGAGTCCTAGTTCCCCAGCCAA
>CAMLIY010000112.1 GCA_946480125.1 uncultured Asticcacaulis sp. | reverse complement strand
GCCAGCTGGGAAGAGATTGACATGTCCAGTCGGCGGAACCGATGCAAAATGGGGATGCGGAAGATTTATATGTCTGCCGGGAGGTGCCAGGCGTTACAGGCCTGTTTGTTCAAACCGCTGAGCGGCTTCGGATTTACACTTTCACAGGCGGGCGTTTCGCTTGCCAATCTCGGTGAGGTGCTAGGGCTGGCCGACATACGAGACGTCTCGTCGGAGACGAAAAAAGTCGAGCTGGTGCCGGCACGAATTACCGTAGATGACCTGTCCTTCGAATACGGTCCAGGCTTACCTGGGCTGCGCGATGTGTCCTTCGTGCTGGAGCCGGGGTCGTTTAACGTCATTGTCGGTCCAAACGGGTCAGGCAAATCGACCTTGGCACAGCTTATGGCGGGTGTGCTCAACCCCATTCAAGGCGGTGTGTCGTTGAACGGACAGGCGCTATCCGCCATTCCTTCTTCCGAACGCTACCGTCACATCATGTATGTGCCCCAGTTCATTGGCCTTTTCCATCGTACACTGGGCGACAATGCCTTGTATCCGCCGACGCGGCACTCCTCGGCCGACCTAGAAGCCCTGCTAACCGAATGGCGGTTCTATGACGCTGGCCGGCCGATTGATTTGACGGTGATTGTCGGCGAGCAGGGTGAACGCCTCTCAGGTGGTCAAATCCAGAAGCTGGAACTGGCGCGCCTTGCAGGGGTCAAGGTACCGGCCATCATTTTCGATGAAAGTACCTCGTCCCTTGACCCCGCGAGCGAAGAGCGCGTGATCGACTCGCTCATGGTCAGATACGGCGCGCAAACCACTATGGTGCTGATAACCCATCGGGCGCGGCTTGCAGAATATGCCGACCAGGTCTTGTTCATGCGGGAGGGCAGACTGGTTTCAAGCGGACGACACAAGGATCTACTTGCCACCAGCGCGGACTATCGGCATCTCTGGAGCGGAACCGTGCCTGGCAGCGAGCAAGCGGCCCATTCACGTCGCTCGTCGGAGCAATGATCGAGCCTGGACTTCCATGTCGAGGCGCACGTCTTGATGCGGCTTGGTGCGTGCGACGGCAGTGATACCTTGAACGAAGTCCCAGACGCTTTCAGGGGGCCGGCCTTCCTCGGCAAGAACGGTTTTGATGATTTTCACGGCCTCCGTCTTTCCGAATTTTTGTTGGCGGAGGAAGTCGATCCGTTCTTCGTCGGACCGGGCGACGATCCGCTCCCTTGCGGCCCGTATGCCGTTGATGAAGGGCTGAGGCGACGAATTGGCAAAGGCGTCAAGCGCAGGCGCAGCCTCCAACGCAAATCGGTTGGCGGCGTACTTGCTGTGGCGGATGGTAATTTCCTGGAAGTCCTCGACGCCCCATAAACAGCGATTTTGGCAAACGCCTCTCAAGTAAAAGGAGGCGATACCCAAGGTCTTGGCACCGACTTCGCTATTCCAGGTGTAAAAGCCTCGGAAGTAAAGATCCGGTGACCCATCGGGCAGACGCCCCGCCTCAATGGGGTGGGTGTCGTCGACCAAGAACAGGAAGACGTCACGATCCGAGGCGTAGAGGGTCGTGGTCTCCTTGGTGATATCGACGTGCGGCCGATAAACATGAGTTGACCAGTCGATTTGGCCCGGTACCTTCCATCGCGTATCGCCGGTTCCGTTGCCGGCGAACCGTTGTACCGCTTCACATAGTTCAATGTCGAATATGCGCCCGTAATCAGCGCCGGTCACCGCGCGTAGCTCCGTGCGGCCATCGTCGGTCTCAAGTGTCTTGATCTGCTCGCCACGGTGATTGGCAAGCCCGTATTGCAGGTTGATGGCCGAGAGCGGTGCGGGAAGCTCACGCAAGTATCCTGCCGGCGCGCCTACGAGACTGGCAAGCTGGCCGAAAGACCAGTGGGTGGGGGATAGGGGTTGGTCCTGCCCAGGCAATAATAAGGTAAGGCGCTCTGGGTCGTCCCGTCTGGCCTCCACCTGGATTTGGGCGCTCTCGACTATGCGCGTCCGGCTTCGCTCGGCACGTTGACGGACTGTATTCGCAAGGTCGGTAAGGGACAGAAAGCGCTCGTCATCGGGACGAGAAAACCATTCGGATGACACGCGGCCATTAGATTGGCCGCGGAAGGGGTCGATCTTGAACCCGGACTGGACGGAAACGGAAGGGGTGGTGGGAAGAAGTTGTGGCATCTCGGTTAGCTCCATGACGGTGGCGAGAGCCTCTCTCCGCCGATACTCGTCACGCTAACCTCAGCTTCCTCTTCCTCTATTTTCAGCAATGTGACAAATCGTTAGAACCGGACGTGTGTCTTCGCATTCCGGAGTACCAAAGGGCGGCAGTAAATGAATATTCCCACAATGTCGGATCAGGAGTTGGAGAATCTATACCGCAATTGCATCAACGCCATTGCCAAGGATAAACCAACTCGTCCGCAGGCCGAAGGGCTGATCGCGGAAATTAATAGCGTGTGGGAAAAGCGCCTGAGCGCGGCAGTGGTTGGGCAATACAAGGCGGAAAGTCCGGAACGAGGTGTCTTGAGACGGCTCGGATATCAAGTCGGGAACGACGGAGTTTCATTGGCTAAACGCCGCGAACTCCTAGATTTCGCAATAACGGGCCAACTTCCGTTCACCGGGTCGCCGGCCCATATGCTGGAGTGGGGTGAGGCCCTCAGCACTGCCCGTTATCGGAAACTCCATCGCGTTCTCACAGTTTGGCACAGCGGCGCCCGATCAAAGGGAAACATGGAAAAGGCGCAAGCGAATTGGGCCCAAGATATCGAGTATATAGAGGCGACTTGGCGACATCTAACCAAATAGTTCGATGGGCCACGACCTTTCCGGCGGTTCAGCCGAATCCCGAAGGTCGCCTCAGCGCGTGGTAGCCCGGTTCTTTAATTTCCGCGGAAATGTGAGTGTCAACGCTGGATTTGATCTGAGGCCGTTAAGGCTTGGCCTCGTCCGCCGAACCTAACGTCTGGGCAATTTTCAGCAATTGCTTCCGTCCCTTTTGATCCAATCGTTCGACCTCGGCAAGAAGTGCAATCGCGTCTGTGGAATTAGAATCTAGAAGTAGTTCGGCAGGGGCAACGTCAAAAACAAAAGCCAAGCTTGCTACGTTTTTTGAGGAAAGACCAGTTCTGCCTTTCTCGATGCCTTGAACGAGCGTTCTGCTAATACCGGCTTTCGCTGCAAGGTCTTCTTGGCTGAGCTTATTCTTAACTCGCAGAGACTTTACGGCGTTGCCATAGAGGGCTTGTACTGCCTTCTCTCGGTCCCTTTGTCTTTGCGCATCGTCATCCATAAATGTGAGGATAGAAGTAGCAATCACCGTTGCCAACTAAGCCACATTGTGCAATTCATTGCAAAAATGCTCACTAAGAGTGATCATTGACATTTTCTTAGAGCTAATTTCTGAAAAAAAGCTAACTATTAGTGGCGAGCGATGTAGCTTTTTTCGCTAGAGTGAGTGTCTTGAATGGGATCGGAAGAAGCCGAGGATTGGTATTTTCAGCACGTTTTGCCGAACAAGACGCTGTTTATCCGCGTCGCCACTCGCGTCTTGGGCGATGCCGATAGGGCGGAAGACATTGTCCAAGACGTTTTGACGGAAATGCTTTCCGATGAACGATGGAAGGTGGTGCCGAGGGCCAAAATGTACATCATCAGGTCGATTTACAACCGGTGTTATAATTATCTCCGGCGCTTAAAAATAGTGCCGATGCGCTCGTTTGCCGAAAGAGAAGAATTGTTCCTGGCTGACGATTCGCCAGACGCGTTACAGATTTTAGAAGGTCGGGACACAATGTCCCGTGTGCTTGACGCGCTTGAAACCTTGCCACCCAGAACAAAGCTGGTATTCACATTGAGCACCATCGGCAATCTGAGCGTGCAACAAATTGCCAAGCGTTTCGGGACGGATGATGCAGTTGTCCGGCGTCAAATAAAGCGGGGACGCTATTTGTTGACTAAGGCGCTGCAGGATGCTGAAGCGGAAGCACAGGTTTCTATAACGTCGGAAGACGCATCAGGAAAAGAAGTCGAGAGTTAGGCCCAAGTGGATTCAACTGAAGACAAAAACAGGCGCCTTGAAGAAGCCGCTGACTGGTTCGAGCAAAAGAGAGAGGGCACCATCGATCAACAGGCCTTCGATCGATGGATTCGCGACTCGCGCAATATGGAAGCCTGGCTGCACACCCGCAAAGCCAACGAAGGCTTGCAGAAGGTGCGCGGAGGTGTGGAGCTGATCCGCGAACTCGGGCTCGGCCGCGAAGATAGTCAGGCTGATAGAAGTCCGGAAAGCCACAACCCTTCTAAGAAAACCAAGCAAGGCTGGGTCAGCCGTCGCGGCGCCCTTTTGTGGACCGTTGCGGGCGCTGGGGTTTGCGTCAGTGGGCTGGCGGCATATCTGGCAACTGCGAGAGAGAGCGCTCAGACTAAGACCGGGGAACAACGTCTAATCAATTTGCCGGACGGTGCTGTGCTCGACCTGAATACGGAAACCAAGGCTTATTGGAGGGTCAATGCTAGCACGCGAGATATTTGGTTGGAACGCGGTGAATTGGCGCTAACGGCTAACAATTCCTCGCGGCCGTTTGTCGTGATTGATGGAAACAGACCGCTGATTTCAATATCGGACGGCATGCTGAACCTTCGACGTACCGGGGAGCATCTGAATGTCACGGTTCTGAAGGGCGGCGCCCAGGTCCACAATTCGGATGCTGCGGCGAAGGCTGTTTCGCCGGGGACCCTAGTAGATGCAGTCGGTGCTGCGAGGGAGATAAAAGCGTTAGAGCCGAAGCAACTTGAAAAGGTTGCGCTCTGGAAGCAGCGGCAGATCTCATTCGATGGGGAAACGCTGGCGCAGGCGGTGGGTGAATTCAATCGCTACCTTACGAACAAAATAGTCGTCGAGGACGATGAGCTGAACTCCTTGCGTATTTTGGCGACGGGGAATTGGCGCATTGATGCTCCCGACGAATTTCTGGATAGCTTGTCTGCCTCCTTCGATCTTGCGGTTAAGCGTGAATCCACCGGTGGATACCTCATTCAGAAAAAGGCGGCCGGGCAGGGTGTATAGGCGCTTCGGACCGGTCTTCCGCTCAGCGGACAGTGCTTCCCGTCTCAAAGCTGTCACTTCGCGGTAGGTTGGAGTTGCGAGTGTCTAACGCGTAGGCTGTTGTGCCGAAGCGAGGCCGCAGCCGTCTTTCGAAGAAATGTGAAATTTTTTTGACAGCCATGGTCCGAATTCGGGCTGTCGTTTGTTTTCCCTGCAGCGGCGGCTCTCGCCGGGAAAAGGGGAATTTATCATGCGTCTCAATATGTTGAAGCGCCAGGTCTCTGGCGCTGCGCTGGCACTCGCCTGTAACTTCGCGAAGGCTGTGGTGTTGCCACTTACATTGGCGGCGTTCGTATCGCCGAGCTTGGTGTGGGCTCAAGAGCTTGTGTTTACCTTCAACATACCTGCCGGAACGGTCGAGCAATCTCTGAAAGCCTTTACAACGCAATCCGGCCTGCGCGTTATGGGTGATTACAGGGTGGCTGCCCGAGACCCGTCCCCTGCCGTCAAAGGCACATATAGTGGGCGAGACGCCATTCGGCTCTTGCTGTCTACGAGTTCGCTGGAGATCTCTCAAATAGATGGGGATAGGATTTCGCTCCGCTCGCGACCTGTCCCAGGGGCCGATCAAACCGTAGGTGTCGCAGAGAGTGACAAGCCGGAGGATCAGTCGACCGAGGTTATTGTTACGGGGACGCACATTCGTGGTGGAAATCCGACGTCGCCAGTCCATACCTTGACCCGCACCGATATCGACCGTTCAGGCTACTCCCAGATCGGTGACGTCATTCATAGCTTGCCTGAGAATTTCGGGGGAGGGCAAAATCCCGGCGTTATCGGTGCGTCTGCGTCCAACATAGCCAACGATAACTACACGAACGCCGCCACTATCAACTTGCGCGGCCTGGGAACCGACGCAACGCTGGTCTTGCTGAACGGGCACCGCATGTCGGCGGACTATTTCTTCCAAGGCGCCGACATCTCTGGCATTCCGCTCGCGGCGGTTCAACGCATCGAAATCGTCCCTGATGGCGCGTCGGCCCTTTATGGTTCGGATGCCGTGGCCGGTGTCGCCAATATTATCACGCGTCGCAACTATTCCGGCGCGGAACTGACGGGCAGCTTCGGTACGACCGCTCAGGGCGGTGGGACCCTGAAAAACGTTAGTCTCGTTGGTGGGCGGGCCAGTGACAAAGGCTACTGGCTCGCCAATTTGGAATATGCCAGCCAGAGCGAAATTAACGCCTCACAGCGCCACTTCACGTCCGATATGCCCGGCTACACGACCCTCCTGAACCCACAGGAACGCACTTCCCTGTTTCTCGGCGCGGGCCTGCTCCTTAGCCCACGCGCCTTCCTCACCTGGGATGCGCTTCTCAATCAGCGCTACACCAAAACGCGCCCCTATTTTTCGGACACCTATGTAGGCACCACCCGGACGCCCGCCTACAACACGGCGTTCACCCTTGACTACGATCTGACCAGCGAGTGGAAGCTTCGCGCGACCGCCGTGGCGTCCGGCAGCCGCAATAAGGCGCGGTCGATCGATAGTGGTGTTGTCGCCAGCACGCAATTGCAGAACGACATGCAATATGTCGAACTCACCGCAGACGGTATTGGCGCTCACCTGCCAACCGGGGACCTCAAGCTGGCCTTCGGCGGAGGCTACCGTGAAGATCACTTCGTTGTCGGGACCCCGTCAAAGTCGAACTATCAGAAATCGCAACGGTCCGTCACCTATGCCTATGCCGAGGCCCTCGTACCCTTGGTCTCCCCATCTGAGACGCGACGCGGGTTGGAAGCCCTTGAACTGAGCCTGTCAGCACGCGCCGAAAACTATAGCGACTTCGGCAGTTCCGCGAATCCGAAGATCGGCTTGCGCTATGTGCCGGTCGAGAGCCTGACCGTACGCGCCAGTTGGGGCACCTCCTTCAAGGCGCCGTCCTTCTATCAGGCTTATCAGAAATCGGAAATCTACCTGTTTCCGGCCGCCATCCTGGGCTATTCAGGCCCCAATCCCGATGCGGCAGCCATGTGGGTGCTAGGCGGCAACCCGGACCTCAAGCCCGAGACTTCAACCTCCTGGACGCTAGGTGCGGATTACAGCCCCGCCAACCTGAAATCGCTCAAATTGTCGGCAACCTACTTCAACATCGACTACACGGGTCGGGTCGTGCAGCCGGTACCGGACGTCAGCGTCGCCTTCAGCAACCCCAATTACGCGCCGTTCGTCGAACTGAACCCGGCATCGCAACGTCAGGCCGACGTGCTCGCCGCCGCCGACGAAGTCTACAATTACACTGGCGTTGACTACGATCCGGCATCCGTCGTCGGCATCTTGAACGACACATACCAGAATGCCTCCGCGCAAACCGTGTCCGGGGTCGACATCAGCTACCGCCAGTCCTTCAATTTTCCAACAGGGACACTCAGTACATTCGCCAATGCGACCTGGCTTCGCCTGAACCAACAAACGATTGAAACCGTACCCAATGCCCGCCTGTCCGGCACCATATTCAATGCCCCAGACGTGAAGGCCAGGGGCGGACTGACGTGGCAGAGCGGTGGATTGTCGTGGACCGGGCTCGCGAACTATATTTCCGGCGAAACCGATACGGGTGTCATACCCAATGTGAAGATTGCGTCCTGGACAACCTTCGATACGACCCTGTCCTATGAGTTTGGCGGAGGGCACGGTTATCGCGTCGCTTTGACCGCGTCGAACCTTTTGGACAAGGCCCCGCCGCGGGCCGTCAGTCCGGCCATTTCTGTTCCGGGGCTCTATTTCGACAGCACGAACAGTTCTATTCTCGGTCGCTTCGTCTCGCTCTCCCTGACAAAGGTCTGGTGAGCGATGCGATACGTATCCGTCCTCGCGCTGGCGGCGGGGGTGGCGTTGAGCGCCCCTGCAAACGCAGCGGACGAACCCTGCGCCAACCTTCTGCCACGCGCATCGCCATTGTCGGTTGGGAAGCACACGGTTTCACCCGCCGATCTTGTCACCTTGCGAGATATCGGGCCCGTAGATCCTGAAGATCGTCGCGCCCCCATCCTGACCTTGTCCCCGGACCGGTCCCAGATTGCCTTCCAGGTGCGGCAAGCAAGTGTAGAAACCAATCGGTACTGCCTGGGTATGGTTATCATGAAGCTGACAGCCGGTGCGGCGCCGCAACTCGTGGATGCCGGCGGCGACTATCTCAAGGTGACTTACGTCACGACAGGCTTCGCCGAATACACCTCTCCAGGCGCGGCGGCTGTCATAGAACCCAAGTGGTCGCCCGACGGCATCTGGATCGCCTTTCTTCGGCGTGACCAGGGGCGCACCCAACTGTGGCGGGCGCGTGCCGACGGCACGCTGTCGCAGCCGATGACTGACGTACCGTTTGACGTCGAGCAGTTCGCCTGGTTACCAGACAGCGACTCTCTGGTCCTCGCCGGCCGACCGCAATTGAAGGCGGCCGAAGCGGCCCTCGTGCAGGAGGGGAGGGGAGGATACCTGTTCGATGACCGGTATGTGCCGGTCGTAAGCAGCAAACCGCTCGTGCGTGAGCCGATCGATACGGCCTATTTCGTGGTTGGTGGCCCCGATCAGGCAACGCGGGTGGCCAAGCCTTCTGAAATCGAAAGCCTTGTTCCACAGCCAAAGCCGGATTTTCCTGCAGGTGCGCAGATGACTGTTTCGGGCCGCACCGATGCCGTGGCCTGGACGCAGAGACCTGACGGGGACACCGATCTCATTACTGCCCCGGAACTACGGGTCAGAACGGCAGCCGGCGTATCCACTTGCAGCACCTGCACGGACGTACTGGACATGTGGTGGTCGGACGACGACCAGATTGTCTTTCAACGGCGCGAAAGCCAGCCGCACGGCCGGATAGGGCTCTACACATGGCGCCCTGGTGTCTCGTCGCCGCGCCGAATCCTGGCAACCGACGACGTCCTGATCGGCTGTCAGCTATCGGGCGGGGAGCTCATATGCGGACGGGAAGGGGCTATTCAGCCCCGCCGTATCGTCGCGATCGATTTGAAATCGGGACGCGACCGACTGGTGTTTGACCCGAACCCGGACGCGCAAGCCTGGCGCTTTGGACCCGTTGAGCGCCTATATTGGACCAATGCTTTCGGCAAGGAGACCCATGGCGATCTGGTTCTTCCTCCCGATCATAA
>CAMLIY010000111.1 GCA_946480125.1 uncultured Asticcacaulis sp. | reverse complement strand
GCCGTCAACCAGGACCCGGCGGGCAATCAGGCGATCATCGCCTATGATTCCGACGACGCGCAGATACTGGTCAAGACCATGGCCGATCATCACAAGGTGGTGGCCCTGTTCAATCGCACGGCATCACCGGTAAGGCTCAACCTGCTGGCCAGCCATCTGAAGCTGAAGGCTGATGCGCCGATCACCCTGACCGATCTGTGGTCGAAAACGGACAGCACCTTCACCGGTGACACCGAGATCGAGCTGGCGCCGCACGAAACGCGGGTCTATTCGGTGCAGGGGACGCGCGAACTGGCCGATGGCGTCTATCTGTCGGAAATTCCCGGCGCCATCAATGTGGCCGATGATGGGGTGCGTGAAGCGCAACTCGATCCGACGATCCACCGGATGATAGATCCCTGGGCCGGCACGCGCTCCGGCGGCTCACGGCCGCAATATGCCGGATGGGGCGGGGCACAGGCCGACATGACGCCCTACGCCCAGGCTCTGCAAATCGCTGATCACACCTATGACAGCGGCATTGGCGTGCTCGGTAATTCGCTGTTGCAGGTGAAGAACGACGGCTACGGGACGTTCCGCGCCACGGTCGGCGTCGACGATTCGACCTCTAACCGTGATCGCGCCGTCACCTTCGCCGTCTATGCCGATGGCAAGCTGATGGCGAAAACGCCGCCGCTGAAATTCGGCGACGCGCCGCGTGACCTCACCGCCGATATCGCCGGGCATAAACTCATCGAACTTCTGGCGACCCACGATGAAGCGGCCAATGAACAGCCGGTCGTCGTGGCCTGGGGCCAAGCGCGGCTTTTGGCGCGGTTACAGAAATAATCATGCAGCCCTGCAAGACCCTGACCGGCGTTACGCACGCGATGTTCTGGAACGACATCGTTACAGCGAATGCGCCGGTCGTCTTGCGGGGTCTGTGTGCGGACTGGCCCTCGGTCATGGCGGGGCGTCAGTCGGGGGCGACGGCAGCAAGCTACCTGCGCGGTTTTGATAAGGGCGCGCCGGTCGAATACTTGTCGGCCGCCCCGGAAGTCAAAGGCGAGTTCTTTTACGGCGATACCTTGCGTACGCGCAACTTCCAGAAGGGGCAGGCGTCGCTGGGGCAGGTTCTCGATCGCCTGCTGGCGCAAACCATGCCGCAGCCGCCGGCGCTCTATATCCAGTCGACTCCGGTCGATGCCGTCCTGCCGGCCTTTGCAGAAGCAAATATCAATCCGCTGCTGCCCGTCTCGGTGCGGCCGCGCATCTGGATCGGCAATGCCGTGCGAGTCCAGACCCATTATGACCTGTCGGATAATATCGCCATCGTGGTGGCCGGCCAGAGGCGCTTTACCCTGTTTCCGCCGGATCAGTTACCGAACCTTTATGTCGGGCCGTTTGAGCAAACACTGGCCGGTTCGCCGGTCAGCCTGGCCTATATTGAAACCCCGGATTTTGAAAAATTCCCGAAACTGCGAAATGCTATTGCGGCCGGACAATACGCCGAACTGGAACCGGGCGACGCCATCTATATCCCCTATGGCTGGTGGCATCATGTCCGCAGCCTGTCGGCTATCAACATACTGGTGAACTACTGGTGGAATGAGGCACCTCGTCATCTTCAGGCACCCTATGGCGCCATGCTGCTGGCCATGCTGATGGTGCGTGACATGCCGGATCGTCAGCGTGACGTCTGGAAAGGCCTGTTCGATCATTTTGTCTTTGGCGCCAATGGCGATCCCGGCGCACATCTCGACCGGGTGGATTTGGGCGCCATGGCTAGCCTGACGGCAGATCATCACGCGCAGGCATTGGAAACTGTGATACGGGGCCTTCAGCGTCATGCCCGGTCTTTGCCGTGGGAGACTAAATAAATTCCCTCTGGTAACGGAATCTCAAAGGGCGGCTGCTAGGTTCGCGCCAACGAACCGAAGAAAGTCGCATGCGCCCCACCGCCCTTTTGCTTGAAGACAGTCAGACCCAGGCGCGAGTCATTGAAAAAATGATCTCGGCGGCCGGCTGGAGCGTCATTCACTGCGAAACCGTACGCGAGGCGCTCGATTCCCTGAAACTGATTTCTGTCCAGGCCCTGCTGCTGGATGTATTTGTCTCCCAATACAATACCTTGCTGCACCTGGATCAGTTTCGTAAACTGGCGCGGGATGTGCCTGTGCTGGTGATGACGGCGGGATCGACCCAGCATGGCATAGATACGACGCTCACCCTGGCCCGGAAAGCGGGTGCGGACTATATTCTGCGCAAACCGTTCAACGAAACCCTGATCACCAATATCCTGTCATCGCTTGATCAGACAACGCAAAAGGGACGGGCGAAACACGTCCTGGTCATTGATGACAGCCGCACGGTACGCAAATTCATCGTCAAGGCGCTGGAACTCAAAGGCTATCGCATTTCAGAAGCGAACACCATGGAAGAGGCCTTTTCGGACATCGATATCGCCCATGTCGATCTGGTGTTGTGCGATGTGTTCATGCCCGGCATGGGCGGCCTGAAGGGCATTCGCATGATCAAACAGACCTGGCCCAGCGTGAAAATTATTTCGATGTCGGCCGGCATGGAGAATCGCGTCAGTGAAACCGACGCGTTGAACGCCACGCGCAAGATCGGCGCCGATGCCCAAATATCCAAGCCGTTTTCGGCCTCGGATCTGGGCGACCTGGTAGATTTGATCCTCACCCAGACGCCACAGCGTCAAACGCAGTAGGCATGTCTTGACCGCCGTCTTCGTCAGTTTACCGGACCTGTGATATCGGCTTCGACAATGCTCAGGCGCCAGCCGGTCGGCACCGTGTCCGCCCCCACGCTCTGGGCCTCCTTGTTGTTTTTCAGTTCGACGATATTGCCGAAGGCATCCAGGTCTTTCGTTGGCCCTGTAAGCGTGATCCGCAGTTTCGAGCCGGTGGCCGGGGTCATATCAAGATCGACATAGCCGAGCGATTTTGGCGTCGTGCCTTCAAAAACCACCTTGTCATCCAGCGTGACGCGGATCGGATAGGAGCGCAGGCGCCAGCCCGTTAGCCGCAGCGACAAGTGCGAAACGGCTTGCGGTTTGGCCAAATCATATTCGATCCAGGCGTTTTCGGGCGTACCGTCGCTCGACCAGGCGGTGGTTTCGTTATCGTCATGGCTCTTGCCGGCATCGGCGCTATTTGAACCGGCTACGATGTGGCTTACAGCGATCGTGCGACGAAACGGCGTATAGGACGGCCCGGCGGGCGTTGGCCCACGCGACAAATCGGAGGGCTGGTAATCCTCGGCGAAAACCGGTGACAACCCATCCTTGACCGCGACCGGCTTGCTGGCGAGATTGATTGAGGCGCTTGTCAGTCCGTCCGCTGTGGCGCTCAAGTTCACCTTGCCGGCTTTCGTCGTGGCGCGGATCAGCACGCGGTTGACGCCCAGTTCCACCGGCAGGGTGGTGGCCAGCACCCCATTGGTCGAGGTTTTCTTGGCCGGATCTGTGGGGCCTTCCATCTGGGCGATGCCGCCCTTCCAGATGGCAGCGCCGTCGAGTTTGAAGTGGATATCAGTAAAGGCGGTCGGTACACGCTGGCCGGCCTTATCTACCACCTCGACATCGACCAGCATCAGGTCGGCGCCATCGGCCACCAGGCCGCGCGGGCCGGTGTGCGGCGTCAGGCGGATGGCGGCGGGCGCGCCGGCCGTTTTCAATACGTATTCCGAGGTGCGGCCATCGGCATAGGTCGAGACGGCCTTGAGTTCGCCGGGCTGCCAGGCGATGTCCTTGAAGGTGAACAGGAAGCCGCTGCTGCGTTCGCCCTTGCCGAGGCTCTTGCCATTGAGGAACAGCTCGACGCTTTCGCCGTTGGATACGACATAGATCGGCTTGACCACACCGGCGGTATAGGTCCAGTGACCGATGATATAGGTGCGTGGCACATCGGAATTGACCCAGCCGTCCCACATCACCTGATGAACGTACCACGGGTCTTTTTGCAGGCGCACGGCGTCGATCACGCCGGAGCGGCGGTAATTATTATCGCCGCGGAAGTGCGAATTCGAGTCGGTAAAGCCGATCTTGACGCCGCCGGCGCTGACGCGATCACCCGAACCGGGGCGCTGCTGGTAATAGTCCCACCAGCGTTTGACGTCCTCGACTGCCATGGATTCGACATTGCGGTTGTAATCCGGCGCATCGATATGGAAGGGCGGGGTAAAATTATCCTGATAGGCGCGGGCGGCTTCATCGCGCGAATATTCGTGTGCCCATAGTGGTTTGCCGGCGCTTTTATTGATGTAGAGCATTTCGCCGCCATATTGCGCCACGCTGCCGGGATCGAGCATTTCGCGCGAACCAATGACCCGGCCGCCATGCGGATCATACTGGTCATAGATCGCCTTCATCCGCTTCATATGGTCTTCGCTGATGCCTTTGTTGCCGCTCTCATAAAACAGGATGGAGGGATTGTTACGGTTATAGATCATCGAGTCGCGCATCAGTTCGAGGCGCTGCTCAAAGCGGCGGTCTTTCGGATCGCCTTCAGAATCTCCCGCCGGCATATTGGTGATCAGGCCGAGGCGATCGGCGGATTCGACCTGCTGCTTTGACTGGGTGACGTGCATCCAGCGCACCAGGTTACCATTGCTGCCGGTGACCAGACCGTTGGAGAAATCGCTGATCCAGGGCGGCACCGAAAGGCCGACCGCCGGCCATTCGTCCGTTGTGCGCTGGGCATAACCTTTCAGTTGCAGGGCGCGGTCGTTGAGCGTCAGCATACCATGATCGAATTCGGTCTTGCGGAAGCCGGTTTTGGTATCGACGGCATCAATGACCTTGCCGTGTTCGTCCTTCAGGACGGTGGTGACGGTATAGAGATAGCCGTAGCCCCAGCTCCAGAAATGAAGATTGCTCAGACGACTTCGGGCGCTAAGGGTCTTGGTCTCGCCGGGCTGAAGTGTGGCGCTGTCGCCGGTGAAGGAGGCCACCGGTTTGCCGTCGAGATCACGCACCTCGACTTCGTAACTGATCGTTTTGGCGGCCGCCGAGTCGTTCCTGACCTGGGATTCAGCATGGACCGTGGCGGCCTTGCCGGCGATGTCGAAATCATCTGCCCAGACATATTCGCCTGTGGTGCCGAGCGAAGAATACAGCGGCAGGGTCTGGTATATATCGCCGGTCAGGTGGAGGTGCACCGGCTTATTGATACCGCCGTAATTGGCGTAGAAATTCATATCGTTCCACTGATAACCTGATCCGGTGGCGCGTTCCTTGTATTTCCAGTTGTTATCGACCCGGACGGCGATGACATTATCGCCCGGTTTCAGCGCTTTGGCGATGTCGAAACCAAACGCGCCGACGCCGTTTTCATTCAGGCCGATTTCGACACCATTGACCCAAACCTCGGCCGCCTGGCGCACGCCTTCGAACTCGACCACCACATGATCGGCCGTGGCGCCTTTCGGCAGCTTGAAGTGCTTGCGATACCAGGTGATGCCGGCGGACAACTGGTGAATGTCGCGGGCGAAGGCCTCTGTTTCGTTAAAGGCATGCGGCAGGGTGACGGGTTCCCAGCCGCCATCCTTGAATGCTGTGTCGGCAGCCTGCGCGTCGTCACCGACCTTCATCAACCAGCCCTGGCTGAAGTCAAAGCTCTGACGCGGAGATGTCTCAAAGGTCGAGGCGCGATGGGCTTGCGCTGGCAGGGCACCCAGAAGGCCGAGGATCAGGGCGGAAGAGGAGACGAGAGTGCGTATGGGAAATTTTGACATGGCCGGCCCTGAGATAATGTTGTCTGACCAATATCGCGCCTATATCGCCTTTGGCAAGCAAAAGTTATCAGATTTGATCAGGTCCGATCACTGTTGTGGTGGTGCGCCGTAATATTTCGGTGCGCCGTCAGGGACAATATCCATACGGTCCAGGATAAAGCCGGGATCCATGGCGTATATTTCCAGCTTGTGGACGCCGGCGGGCAATAGCGGGAGAGCCAGGCTCATCACCGCTGTATTGGTCAGCACATTCTGCTTCCAGGCATCGCTGCGGCCAAAGGTCTCGAAATCAAGCGTTTGCAGCGGCTGATCATCAATGCGGACACCCAGGCGCAGGCCATTGGCAGCCGTCAGCGGGTGGACGGGCAGGGCAATGACATCGAGGCGGGCGTCCGATTGGGCCGGGGTTTTAAACGGGTAGATCAGCGGCTTTACTGTGGCGCCCGGCGTGAAATCGAGCCGGCTGCGCAGGCTGGCGCCTCGGCTGCCGAGGCCGGGCATTAATTCCCATACCGCATTTGCCGGCGATTGCGTGGCGGCGATGGAGATAATCGCACTCGTCTTTCCCTCTTTTCGGACAGTGGCATGGGCGGGAAAGGTCCATTGCGGCCAGGCGGGCTCGTCGAAAACCGGCAAGTGGCGCGGCGCCATATTCATCATGCCGCGCCACTTGCCGTTTTCCAGCGCGTTATAGGCTGCGGTATCGTCGATAATGCACTGATGGACCTGCTTCGCCTCCGTCACCAAAGTATTGGCATCGGCGCGGCCTTCGCGGGCATGGAGGCTGGCCAGGTCCAGGTTCAGGATGCGTTCATTGAGGCTGGCTGAGGCACGGACCGGATAGAGGACCAATTCGAAAAAGGCCGATTTGAGGTCAGCGGGCAGGGCGGCGTAAACCGCTTCGGCGCGGCGGGTGATGTCGGCGTAGCGGTCCAGCCGTCTTTGCGCCTCGTCGCCGCCGGAGGCGGTATAGGGCGTCGGCTGGTTGGGCGTAATCGGCTCACTCTGGCCAAAGCCCATAAATTCCGGTCGCCGTTCAAACGCCAGGGCGTAGTATTCCGTCATGATCGCGGCGATTTCCGGTGCCGTTTCCGGGCCAAACTGAGTACGCATCCAGCCGTTCAAGTGTTGTGCGGGCGTCTGGTCGAAGTCGCCGTTAAATGCCAGGTCAAGAAAATATTGCGTCAGATATTCCGCCGGTTTGATATCGCCGACATTGACGATCCACAGCTTGCGTGCGCCGGTCTCATAGGCACGCTGCATTTCCTCGCGGATCAGGGCCGGCTGGGTGGTGCCGAGCCACAGATAGTCATGCGGGCGGCCCCAGTAGGAAATATGGTAATAGACGCCCGAACCGCCGCTGCGGGCACGTTCCTGCGCGTTCGGCAACTGGCTGATATAGCCATAATTATCATCCGGCCAGACCAGGGTGACGTCGTCCGGCACCTTCAGGCCGGTCTTGTAGATGTCGAGCACCTCCTTATAGAGCGTCAGGGCCTGCGGCACCTGCTGGGCGGGCTTGTCCTGTGCCTTCGACAGAAGGTCGCGCTGGGTCTGAAACACGTCCGTCAGGACATCACGCGCCTGTTCCGGGGTGCTGACGCCTTCCATCGCCGAGTCGTGCTTGCCGCGCAAACCGATGGAATAGATGTTCTCGAAGCCTTTCACCTGTTCCACGCGTTGGCGCCAGTAATCGACCATCTGCGCGCGGTTGGTGAGGTAGTTGAAATCGCCGCGTGTCTTGTCGTCCCACTCGCGGACATTGTTGCGCATCATCGGTTCGGCGTGCGAGGTGCCCATGATAATGGCGTAGTCGTGCGCCGTCTCGGCGTTGCCCTTGATCTGGTAGAAGGGTTTGGTGGAATCGTGCATGGCCGGCCACAGGGTATTGGCCTTGAGCCGCCACATCAGTTCGAAGATTCGGGCATAGGTCTTGGGGCCGATATCGCCGGTTTCCGGCTCGTAGGTCTTGGCCGCCCAGGGCTGCAAGGCCCAGTCCTCGTCATTGAGGAAGATACCGCGATACTGGACGGACGGGGATTTCGAGACCAGCAGATCGCCCGATACCGCGATGCGGTCCTTGTGGCGCGGGGTGACATCGGCCCACCATTCCCAGGCCGAGATGCCCATGTCGCGCGTCAGGTCAACCACGCCGTAAATGGCGCCGCGGGTATCCGAACCGGCGATCAGTAAATAGCTGACGCCCGGTTTTCTGACGGACGGGACAAGGACGCGACCATAGCGTTCCCATTGATCTTTCAGGCTCGCCATATCAACGCCGCCCTCGCTCGCTACAGTGCGCGCCAGTTTTGAGTCATATTGGCCGATGACGACGCAAACTGTCTCGCAATCCGACAGGCGGGTGGAGATACGGGGTGTCTGGCCGGAAAGTGCGGTCAGGTCATGGCGGAGAAGGCCGGCGGCCAGTTCCAGCGGTTTCGGTGTATCATGAACAATGGTGGCGATATGGGCGCCGTCGAACAGCACGGCCTCGCGGGCATTGGCCGGAACGGCAGTCAGGGAAACGGCCATAGCGGCCAGCGACGACAGGATGTAACGTCTCCGGGGCATGATCGTCTCCCTGCTGTAAATTTACCTCGCCAGCCATCCGCCATCGACGGGCAGGGTGATGCCATTGACGTAATCCGAAGCATTGGAGGCCAGGAACACAGCGGCGCCGGCCATGTCGGACGGGTGGCCCCAGCGGCCGGCGGGAATACGCTCCAGGATGGATTTGTTGCGCGCTTCATCGGCCTGAAGGGCTGCGGTGTTGTCGGTGGCCATATAGCCCGGCGCGATGGCGTTGATGTTGACGCCCTTGGCCGCCCACTCATTGGCCAGCAGCTTGGTGATACCGGCAATGCCTGATTTCGACGCGGTGTAGGACGGCACGCGGATGCCGCCCTGGAAGCTGAGCATCGAGGCGATATTGATGATCTTGCCCGAGCCTTGTGCGATCATATGCCGGCCGCAGGCTTGCGCCAGGAAGAAGGCGCTCTTCAGGTTGAGATCGATCACCGCGTCCCAGTCGGCCTCGGTGAAATCGACGCTGTCGGCGCGGCGAATCATGCCGGCATTGTTGACAAGGATATGCAAGCCCCCAAGCTGTGACAGGGTGGTCGAGACGATAGGGTCAATCGGCGCAATCGAGGTCAGATCGGCGGCGATGTGGATGGCCTTGCGTCCCAATGCCTTCACCGCCTCTACGGTTTCGGTTTCGGTCCGCGTGGAGACGACGGCGATATCAGCACCAGCTTCAGCCAAAGCCAGGGCAATGCCCTGACCCAGGCCCTTATTGCCGCCGGTGACGATGGCCACCTTGCCGGTCAGATCGAAAAGTTTGCTCATAAAGTGTTATATCCACTGAAAATATATGGGTGCAGGGTCCGTGACCCTGCTTAAGCCAACTGGCAGATATCGAGCACGTTCATGTCGGTATAGTCGAGGTTTTCCCCGCCCATGGCCCAGATGAAGGCATAGTTGCTGGTGCCGGCGCCCATGTGGATCGACCACGGCGGCGAGACGACGGCCT
>CAMLIY010000110.1 GCA_946480125.1 uncultured Asticcacaulis sp. | reverse complement strand
CGCATCATCCGCACTGACGGAGGCCGGTCATGACACCTGACCAAAAGGGTCCCGATCCCGTCGCCGAAATGCGGCTGCGGCCAAACCCGCGCCCCGTTCTGCGATTATCGCGCAAGATGCTGATCGGTCTTGGCGCCGCATCCGCCATTGCGCTAGCCGCAGCCCTGGCGTTTGCCGTCACGCCGCAGCACCTGAAACCGGCCCAACCCGCCGCCTCGGCGGACACCGCGCCGCGCTCGCCTCCGTCGACCGAGGCGTTGAACGCTTTGCCAAAGGACTACAGCGCCGTGCCAAAGCTCGGCCCGCCATTACCGGGTGATCTTGGCCGGCCGATACTTGCGGGGCAAACGAGCACATCGGAACACGCCTATGCCGCCCTGCCGCCATCGCCGCCGGGCTATGCGGGCAGTCCGTCCTTGCCGACCACACAGCCGGATGCCGCGGCGGAGACCCGGGACGCCGCCCGTGGCAGCCAACTGTTCTTTGCACCCTCGGCGGCGGAAGCGTCCGCGCCAGCGCCGGTCGTTCCCGTCGTCAATCCTTTGGCCGATATGAACCCGTGGCCCGTGCCCGAACCGGCCGATCCGAAATCTGATCCCGACCGCAAGCGCGCCTACCTCGATCGCGTTTCAGATCGCCAGCCGGTCAGCCCGGAACGATTGAACGATCCGGCGTCTCCCTACCTGCTCCTGACCGGCAGCGTCATCCCCGCCGCACTCATCACCGGCATTCGCTCGGATATTCCGGGGCAGGTCCTGGCCCAGGTGACGGAGGATGTCAGAGATAGTCTGACCGGCGAATACCTGCTGATCCCAAAAGGCGCCCGGCTGATCGGGCAGTACGACAACGCCGTCAGCTTCGGCCAGTCACGCCTGCTGCTGACATGGTTCCGGCTCATACTCCCTAATGGACGATCGCTGATCCTGGAGAAGCTCTCGGCGGCCGACGCCAGCGGCTACGCGGGCCTGCACGACCGGACCGATAATCATTGGCGGAGCATCATCGGGGCTGCCGCCACCTCAACCCTTCTCGGTATTGGCGCGCAATCCGGCAGCCCTGAGACAGACAGTGAGCTGGTCCGCGCCATCCGCGACGGCGCGGGCGACAGCATCAACCGCGCCGGCCAGGCCATTGTCGAGCGTCAGCTCAATATCCAGCCCACCGTGACGATCCGTCCGGGGCTGCCAGTGCGCGTCATCCTCTCCCGCGATCTTGTTCTCGAACCCTACGGAGGCTGACATGGCCAAGCTCAAACTGGGCGCGCTGCTCGACGACAAACCCGTCAAGATCACCGCCGACATTCCCGCCGAAACGCACCGAAATCTCGTCGCCTACGCACAGGCCCTGGAGAAGGAAACCGGGCAACCGGTCAGCGATCCGGCACGCCTAATCCCCGCCATGCTGGACCGCTTCATGGCCTCGGACCGCGCCTTCACTAAGTCATCCCGTCGCACAGAAGCATAAGGACCTCACCATGAACACGACGTTTCTGCTACTCGCCCAATATGAAGGCAAGGCGGTCATCCCGATCGAACAGGTCTGCCGTGACTATTTCTGCCACCTGACGCCGCCGAAGCTGGTTGCCAAGATCTCGGCCGGGGATATCGCTATCCCCCTTGTCCGGATCGAAAATAGCCAGAAATGCGCCAAGGGCGTTCACCTTCAGGACCTCGCGAAATATTTGGATACCCGGACCGAAGTGGCGCGCAAAGAGATGATCGCCCTCACAACGCCGCAGCACCGGCACACGCATTAGCGGCATCGGCCCGACCCTTTCGCGACGCTTATCTTCGCAGCGCCCAAGCCATGGCGCGATTTTATACGATGGCGGCGGATATTCGCGTGGCCGCCGGTGTGTGGCTGAACCTGATACACGGAATCCGCAATGAAGATCGCGACCTACAACATTAACGGCGTCAAATCGCGGCTGGCGATCCTACTCCGCTGGCTTGATGAGCAGCAGCCGGACGTCGCCTGTCTTCAGGAACTGAAAGCGACTGACGAGGCCTTTCCACACAAGGAACTGGAGGCCGCCGGCTATGGCTCGATCTGGCACGGCCAGAAGAGCTGGAATGGTGTCGCGATCCTGACGCGCGGCGACACCCCGCAGGAAACGCGGCGCGGCTTGCCCGGCGATCCGGACGACACGCACAGCCGCTATATTGAAGCCGCCGTCGACGGCGTTCTGATCGGATGCCTCTACCTGCCAAATGGCAATCCTGTTCCAGGCCCGAAGTTCGAGTACAAACTGAACTGGTTCAAACGCCTGCAAAGCCATGCGGCGGACCTTATCGACATGAATATCCCGGTCGTGCTGGCCGGTGACTACAACGTTATTCCCACCGACTTCGATTGCCTGACGCCGAAGAGCTGGAAAGACGACGCCCTGTTCCAGCCGGAATCGAAGCAGGCCTACCGCGAACTGCTCGACCAGGGCTGGACCGATAGCCTGAGACACCTCTATCCCGACAAGCAGATCTTTACCTACTGGGATTATTTCCGGAATCGCTGGGAACGGAATTCAGGCCTCAGGATCGACCACCTGCTGGTAAGTCCCGTGCTCGCGCCGCGCCTGAAAGGGGCCGGCGTCGATCGGGAGGTGCGTGGTTGGGAAAAGACCTCTGACCATGCGCCGACCTGGATCGAACTGGGTGATGCCTGACCGCCTGTGAGCTCCAGTCAAGGTCGGACCGCGCGACTGCACGTCTAAAGCCTGCCAGATCGCGTCGACGCCATAGTCTGGCCAGAGCGGCTTATTCTTGCTTTTTCGATGCGCCAGCAGCATCGCTTCTTGACACGTCGTTTGCGACGGTTTCGGTCAACGGAGCCCATCCATGAAAACAGAGATCAGCGCGTTAGGCGTCAGAGGGCATATCGGCACAATGCTTGTTGCTTACAGGATGACCCAGCCTCGGGGCGACGAATTTGCACTCGACCTTATCGAATACATTGCGCGCCGTATGCGCGACCGCGAAGACTATCATGTGGCGGAACTGGGCATCTTCGTCCGGGTCAATCTGATCAATCTGAAGGCCGGCAAACTGTCCTTCACCGATACCCATCTGCGGCTCACTTCTGCGGCCCTTCACGCGCCATATGGCCACGACGCGCTCAGGGAAAGGTTTGTGCTCGGCGCACTTCCGCCTGCACGATAATCGCCTTGCCATCGTCCACGGTCAGGGTCTTACCGATCAATTGGGAGTGGGGGGCGCCGGGAATACGACAGCGGGCTTCACACGCCATTGTAACCTTACATCTTCTACCGCTTATACTGGCTTCCGTCGTTTAGCGCCGTTGTCATCGGCAGAAAGTATGTATGATATCCCCATTAATCGCACCGCTACATCCAGCAGGATCTGTGCTGGTGGTGGACGATGAGGTGGCACTGCGCTTTCCCATCGTTGAAGTTCTACGCGACGCCGGCCTGACCGTAGTGGAGGCTGGAAGCGCTCAGGAAGCATTGGACCGGCTATGGAACGACCCGCTGATCCGGCTGGTCTTCTCCGATGTCCGCATGCCAGGCGCGATGGACGGAATCGGGCTGGCCCAGACCGTGGAAGCGAACTTCACGGATATCTCGGTCATTCTGACGTCCGGAACCGTTCCCTCCCAGACGGATCCTTACCGAGAAATTATCGCCAAACCCTACAGCCTCGAACGCGTAGCGGACC
This sequence comes from uncultured Asticcacaulis sp., assembly GCA_946480125.1. The sequence goes on along the minus strand of CAMLIY010000110.1, from coordinate 5,680 downwards.
GGATCATCCATACCCTTGCGCGTGCACGTTAGAGCCGCGCTTCGAGCAACCGGTTTGCCTATCTAATACACCGCGAAACAGGTAGACTTGACGGTCTCACGTCGGAATGTGTGCCATCGAGGTCGAAATGAGTCTGTCGCAATTCATTCAATCCAACCGGAGCGATATCATCTCTGAATGGGAGAACTTCGCCAGCAGCCTGAGCCCGGCTTCTGGAATGACGACGCTTCAGCTTAAGGATCATATAGAGCAGATTCTCCGGTTCATTGCGGCAGACCTGGAAGCAGAGCAGTCGCCAACGGAACAGTTCGACAAATCGCGCGGCCTGGGAGACCCCACACCCGCGCCCGATACCGCGGCCGAAATTCATGGCTCCCTGCGTCATGATGATGGCTATGATATTATGCAAATGGTGTCGGAATATCGCGCCCTACGTGCGAGCATCATCAAGCTGTGGACGCGGCAAAACAGGAGCCTGTCGGACAAAGATATGGCGGACCTTATTCGGTTCAACGAGTCGATCGATCAGGCCCTGGCCGAATCGGTCGTCACGTTTTCACTGAAGGTCGATCAATCCAAAGACCTTCTGCTCGGCATCCTGGGCCATGACATCCGCAGCCCCCTGGCGACCATCCAAATGTCAGCCGAACTCCTGAAGCGCACAAGCGCGCCGAACGAGCGGAACCTCATTCTTTTGAATCAGATAGAAAGCAGCACCGCACGAGTCCACAGCATCGTTACGGACCTGCTTGATCTGGCGAAGGCGCGGCTGGGGTCAGGGATTCCGTTGATACGCGGGCCGATGTCGTTGTCAGACCTGTGTCGCGGAATCGTCGACGAGACGCGGATTCAGCATTCGGACCGTTCGATCGTGTTGGATGCCGAGCCGGACGTTAGCGGTAACTGGGATGCGGTCCGATTGGGCCAGGTCCTGTCCAATCTCCTCGGTAATGCGATGCAGTACGGAGCGGAGGGCTCGCCCGTAACCCTTAAGCTCGCCGTGGACGCCAAGACCGCCACAGTTACCGTTCATAACGCAGGCGACCCAATCCCCCGCACACATCTCGAAAGGATATTCGAGTCCTTTACACGAGCGCCCGGAACCGACGACGGCCCGGTCCACGGCGCACAGAACCTCGGCCTGGGTCTGTTTATCTCTCGCGAGATCGTGAATGCCCATGGGGGCACAATAAGTGCGATTTCCGACTACCTCATTGGCACGACGTTTAAAGTCACCCTGCCACGGGGTTGACGGAATATGGCTCCGCTCCGACTTGCCGGGGACCCCGGGCGGCTTTAAATTGCACGGAATGACGATCAACGGAAGGAGACAAGATGGCGAAGGCCGCGACACCACATCCGATCGACGCCTATGTCGGCGCGCGTCTCCGCATTCGACGCAAATCCCTGGGGCTTAGCCAGCAGGCCCTGGCCGATGCCCTGGGCCTGACATTCCAGCAGGTTCAGAAATATGAGCGAGCGGGCAACAGGGTCAGCGCGTCGAAGCTTCATGAAATGGCAAAGGTGCTCAAGGTCCCTGTGGCGTATTTTTTCGAGGGGTTTGAGGAAAATGACGGCACAAACCTCACCACTTCCGCCACTGAGCAAAGCGTCAACGCGTTCTTAGTGACAACAGAAGGCCTCGACCTGGCCCGTCTATTTCCGCGTATCGCATCCGGGAGAATTCGCCGAAAAATCCTGGAGCTTGTGCGCGCCCTGGCAGGCGTGGATTGATTACGCGATCATTAAATTGTGAGATGCCGGGTTAGCCAGAATTTGCTATCGACCTCAGGTCGTCGGACTAAACTCCAGGGGTCGGACGAGAAAGCCTTGAAGCGCCCTCAGGGAGTTACGCTTCAAGGCTTTTCCAATCTATCTCATCAGTCTTTGATATCCGCCGGCACAGCGCCGCCGCTCTCCTCAAGCTTGCGTAGCACCTGCTATGAAGCCAGACATTCATCGCCGCTGAGTCCTCCGCGCTGCCCGTATAGCCCAGTTCGTCAGCAAGCGCCTTGCGATTCTCCAGACTGGAATCGATACCGCACACCTTCATCAGATCGACAAATCGACTGGCGCCAGTTGAGCGCCTGTCCGGACACCGTGGTTTCCTTGTCTAAAATCCCGGCGATATCGATCGATTCACACGCTGCGACGCCTGCCACGGGTGGAGGACTTTGAGGTTGAAGCACGGAGGGGGAGATGTTCGCGGGCGCCGCCGCTGTTGCAGGGGCTTGCCCGCTGCCGGCCTGGCCCGGTTTACGGAGATGAATTTCTTGCCGAATAGGAATTCTTTAATGGAACCAAATACGCTCATTGTCGTTTCCAGAAGTGTAGGGTAACGGCAGCTACCCGCGGTGCGCGTACGGATTCTATTTCGATCGTGAAAAGGCGAACTACCCCCGCCGGTTCGGCGGCTCGTCCGTCTGGCACATCAACCGATGGAGTTCTGGTTCTTTACGGGCCCAGGCCGAAATAACAATGCTACAGATATCAGCGCATTTTCCGTGCCGAGCCCTCCCTTTTCTACACGCGTGACCGTCGCTTTCATAAACGCAAAAAGCGCCTCAGTCTCGGCAGGATCAATGTGTTCTGACATCGCGTTCACCAAAACCCTTTGCCCGGTCTAACCCCAACGGCATAAGTTGGTGATGTCATTGCGCAAAACAGAAATAAATTTTGGCTGCATGGGCGCCACACGGCTCTTGATGACATGCCGCATAACTCGGCCGCAAATTAGCGCGCCGGCATGGTTAGTGTGAACCTCGTCTCGATCTCATCCGATGTCACGACCAGTGAACCGTTGTGGGCGCGCGCGATTTCCGCGGCAATATAGAGCCCTAGTCCGAGCCCATTCTGGCTGGGCCGCGCATCTTCGCGTTTAAACGGTTCAAAGATGTGGATGATTGTTTCCGCAGGTATCGGCGTGCCGGAGTTGGCCACGACCAGTTCAAATTGGCTGTCCTGTATTTTGGCGGTCAGGGTTATCACGCCAGTTTTCGATCCATGGGTTATGGCATTGGCGAGAAGGTTGGTCAGCAACTGTGAAAGTCTGCGCGAATCGCAAGCAATCACCATATCGTTGTCGAAATGCGTTTCAATGCATCGGTCTGGATTGGCGGCCTGTTGCTCGGCGACGACTGTCCGGAGAAACGGCAGCATGTTCACAGCTTTGAGGTCGATAACCATGCCGCCGCCGAGTCGTCCACGCGCGAAATCCATAACGTCACTGATCAAGCCGGCCATACGATCAGCACTGCTCGTCGCGATCGCAATCATCTGCCTGGCTTTTTCATCCACGACTAAGCGGTCGAGCGCGGTCAATGCGCCGAGCACGCCGCCCAATGGCGATCTCAAATCGTGGCCAAGAACCGCGATGAACTGTTCGCGCAGAACTGAAACCTCTTGCTCACCCGTCAGCGCTTTTAGCGTTTCCGCGTGAGCGTCACGCATATTCTGCTCGTATGTGCGGCGGTCCGTCGCTTTGAAAATAGTCCAGCGCGTGAAAAGAGGTTCTCCGTTCTTGCCGGTCCGCGCCAGCGCATTCACCAGTACGGGCAATCGTGCGCCATCCTCCGACCGGACCTCCAGGGCGATTTCGTCGAAATACCCCTGCATTCTGAGCAGAGGCGCGAGATGCGTTTCGTAATATATTTTTCCGCCCATGGTCAGGATGTCGGAAAAGCGCCTGCCGACACAACTCGCGGCGGAAGACTGCAGCCAATTCGCAAGGCGCGCATTGATTCGGGCAATTTTGCCCGTGTTGTCAGCAATGGCATAACCGCAGAGCGACTCCTCGAAGAAATCCTCAAAACTGTAGGCCTGCGAGTCGATCGCCGTATCGCTCATTGGATCAGACAAAATCCTTTATCGCCGCAATGGTCTCTTCGGGGGCGCTGAGATTTGGGCAGTGCCCGGTCGCAGTCATGATGACCAGCCGGCTGTTCGGCATCTGGCGGTGCATGAACCGCCCGACGTCTTCCGGCGCTATGATGTCGTCCGAACATTGCAAAATGAGGGTCGGCAAGTCCGTCGTCGCCAGCAGATCGCGGCAATCGGACATAAACGTTGTGCGCGCAAATTGTTTCGCGATTTCGGGATCGGTGCGGCAAAAGCTGTTCGCGAGTTCACCACTCAACTCAGCGCTATTCTCGGCCCCCATGATGACGGGCGCCATCGACATCGACCACCCCATGTGATTGCTTTCCAGAGCGTCGAGTAGCTCCTCGATCTGCGCTTTCGTGAAGCCGCCCCGATAGTCGCCGTCGTCGATGTAACAGGGAGACGGACCGACCAGGACCAGCTTGCTGAACAACTCGGATGCCTGGCTGGCGGCGATAATCCCGATCATCGAGCTGACCGAGTGACCGACAAAGATTGCATCCTTGAGACCGAGCGCTCTTCCAATTTCGACGATGTCCTCCGCGTAGCCATCCAGACTAGCGTACTTATCTTTCGAATAGGCGCTAAGGTCTGAATTGCCGGCCCCTACATGATCGAACAGCACGACCTTGTAAGTATCTTCGAAGGCGGAGGCAACAAATCGCCACATGTTCTGATCGCAGCCGAAGCCGTGGGAGAACATTATGGCCTGGGACTGATCACCCCGGACGGATACATTATTGCGTTTGAGAACATCCATAGTGATTCCTGTCGGAAACAGCCGGTATCTCACGTCGATGATACCCGCTGGATTGCCACGCAACGATGCCAGCGCCGATGCCCACCGATCTAGCACCGATATATGTAAAAAACCACCGTGGTTGTTCGTTCGAACAGTTAATCGATGCAGGGACCAACGCGTACATTCTAATCAAACCAACAGTTCCCGATGGACGGAGTCTATGGAGCCGCTATATTAGGCTCATGGCAATAAGGTTATACGATAGCGTCTGGGTCATGCTCGCGGGTCACGAGGCGCCACGTCGAACGCGCAAGAACTCAAAAAATCCGGCCGAGTATATGGTCGGGGACTATAGCTACGACATTGACGGTAGACCAATTCCATCAGCACCCGAGCCTCCAGTGATCATAAAGGTTCTGAGCCTACAGGCTGCGCAAGAACTGGGCCTGTCTATAAGGTATGAAGATCCGCAACGTTTGTTCTTCTGACCGCTGAAATGCGTATTGCACTTTAATGCCCTCAGTCGGCTCTCTGTGCCCAAGGGAGATCGTCATGACAGATCTGGATATAGATGCAGGTGCTGGCACAATAGCAAAGCTGTTTACTGAATACAGGACCGGACGGGCGGCACGCGACGACACGATCACGCAACTCCTCGCCTTCCTGCGCGAGGCGACGCAGGGGATCGATTTGACTGCCGACGATCAAAAGAAAGTTGAGGTCTACGCACTGACTCTATTGCGGCGTGTCGAAACAGACGAACTGGATTCGGATAGCGCCGCCGCTGACCTGTGTGAGTTGCGGCGCGCCGCCGAGGTAAATGACCCATCGTTTATGCAACTGATCGAAGTTCCGAACGACTAGCCGGTGGTAAGCTAGGCAGACGGTAAATCATCAACCCTCAGCAGCTTTAACAGTTCGTCCAGATTGATGGGCTTAGTCATATGGTCGTCGAAACCGGCGGCCTGTGTCTTGCGCCGCGTTTCAGCATCTCCCCAGCCCGTCTGTGCAACTACGCGCAGGCCGCTGAGATCCGGATTACTACGAAGTTGCCGGCAA
>CAMLIY010000109.1 GCA_946480125.1 uncultured Asticcacaulis sp. | reverse complement strand
CCCCGGCGTGGTGGGATGATATCTGGCTCAATGAGAGCTTCGCCAACTGGATGGGGTATCGTATCGGCAACGAATGGTGTCCGGAACTGAATATCGGTGTCGGCGCCATTGATGAAGCGTTCGAGGCGATGGATACTGACGCGCTCAAGGTCGGCCGGCCGATCCATGAACAGATCACTCATAATAGTGACGTGGATTCCGCCTTCGACAAGATCACCTATGGCAAGGGCGGCCAGGTCATCTCGATGGTGGCTGGCTATCTTGGCGACGAGACCTTCAAGCGCGGCGTCCGCCTGCATATGTCGCGTCACCCGTATGGCAATGCCACGTCCGAGGAATTCTTCGGCGCCCTGGCCGATGCGGCCCAGGAACCCGGCGTACTCGACGCCATGAAAAGCTTCATTAACCAGCAAGGTTTCCCGACGGTCGATTTCAGCCATCAGGGCGGCTGGCTGGTCGCCACGCAATCGCGCTATGCCCGCCTGGGCGCCACGCTCGATGCACAAAGCTGGACCATTCCGCTGTGCCTGCGTCAGGGCGAATCCCGCAAGTGCTTTCTGATGGCCCAGCCGCAAGGGACGCTTGGCGCCGATGCGCCCGGCGTGCTGATGCCCAATGCCGGCGGCACCGGCTATTACCGCTTCACCCTGACGCCGGAAGACTGGTCGGCCCTGATAGCCACCGGCGACACGCTCTCGCCCGGTGAAGGCCTGGCGACGCTCGATAGCCTCTGGGGCCAGTTCTATGCCGGCAAGCTGCCGGCAGCGCAGCTGATCACAGCGGCGAAGGTGTTCGTCAATAATAAGGATTCGAATGTCGCCACCGGCAGCGCCGATCAGTTTGACGCACTGGTGACACGTGGCATTATTCCGGCGGCGGGTCTGGCTGATTTCCACCACGTAATGGAAGAAATCTATGCCCCGCGCCTGGCGGCCCTGGGCTTCAATCCGAAAGCCGGGGCGCACCTGGCTGACGATCCGGATACGCAGAAACTGCGCCAGAAACTGGTCACTATTGTCTCGGATTCAGGCCGTGATCCGGTAGTGCGCAAGCAACTGTTCGATGCCGCCAATGCCTATCTGGCGGGTGACAAGACGGCGCTCGATCAGGCTTATCTCGGCCATGCCTTCAAGGTCTATGTCGAGGCCGGTCATCAGGCCGCCGCCAAGACCATGCTCGATCGTATGCTGTCCGAACAGGATGAGGTCGTGCGCTCCGCAGCGCGTGGCGCCGTCACTTCCGATGCCGATGCCGTCACGGCCACCTGGCTGCTGGGCGAGCTAAGTGATGCCCGCCTGCGCGTACCGGACAAGCTGGCTCTGGTCGGTGGACTGATGAACAATGCCGCCACGCGCGACATGACGTATGACTGGCTGAAGGCCAATTACGAAAGCTTCTCGGCCAGCGCCGGTATCTTCTCTTCAGGCCGCATCGCCGCCTTGCCGCATGACTATTGCGATGCCAGTAAGGCGGACGAGATCGACCATATCATGCGGCCGAAGGTCATCGCCGCCGGCCGTGGTGAATTGTCGTTCAACCGCATGCTCGAAGATATGCGCGCGTGCAGCGTCCTCAAAGACGCCAAGGGCGCGGAAGTCGTGGCGGCGTTCAAGGCTTTTCAATAGGCTTGCCAAACAACCGAATAAAAACCCTCCGGCGCGAAATCGCCGGAGGGTTTTTCTTGCCCTGAGCTAACCCCTTGCCGATACGTCACGCCTGTGCCATTTCTTGTGCCAAAGAGACGGTGACGTCCGGTAAACAGGGGTTATGAGACGCTATGAGTGAGATTGCGCATAAAAAACAGAGTATGGTGCTGGTGATTGCCGCCTCATCTCTCGGAACCATCTTTGAATGGTTTGATTTCTATATTTTCGGCACCTTAGCCGCCATCATGGGGGCGCAATTCTTCGAGGTGAAGGGCATCAATCCGACGACCTCCTTTATCTTTGCCCTGCTGGCGCTCGCCGCCGGCTTTATCGTCAGGCCTTTCGGCGCCATGGTTTTTGGCGGCATGGGCGACAAGGTGGGCCGCAAGCATACCTTTCTCGTCACCATGATCATCATGGGCCTGTCGACCTTTCTCGTCGGTGTCCTGCCCAACTATGCCACTATCGGTATTGCGGCGCCTATCATCCTGATCGGTCTGCGCCTGGTGCAGGGCCTGGCCATGGGCGGTGAATATGGCGGCGCGGCCACCTATGTGGCCGAACATTCGCCGGATAACAAACGCGGCCAGATGACGGCGTGGATCCAGACCACAGCCACGCTTGGCTTGCTGCTGGCGCTGGTCGCCATCGGCGTCACTCAGCACTATATGAGCGAGGACGATTTCAAATCCTGGGGCTGGCGGCTACCTTTCCTGTTCTCGATTGTGCTCTTGCTGGTATCGATCTGGATACGGATGAAGCTCAATGAAAGCCCGGTCTTCCAGGCGATGAAGGACGAGGGCCGCACCTCGAAATCACCGCTTTCCGAAGCCTTCCTGCGCTGGGGCAACCTCAAGATCGTGCTGATCGCCCTGTTCGGCCTCGTCATGGGGCAGGGCGTGGTGTGGTATACAGGCCAGTTCTACGCGCTGTTTTTCCTGCAAAAAATGCTGCATGTCGAACTGGCGACCTCCTATTGGCTCATCGGCGGGGCGCTGGCCATCGGCACACCCTTCTTCATCTTTTTCGGCTGGCTGTCGGATCGCATCGGCCGCAAACCGATTATCCTGGCGGGCCTGGTTCTGGCGGCGATCGGTTACTTTCCGCTGTTCCAGATGCTGACCGGCGCCGTCAGCCCGGCCCTCGAACACGCGCAAAAAGCCTCGCCGGTCGTGGTCGTGGCTGACCAGGCGGCCTGTGCCGTTCAGTTCGATCCGGTCGGCAAGGCGAAGTTCCTGCAATCCTGCGACATCGCCAAATCCTACCTCGCCAAGGGCGGCATCAGCTATACCAATGAAGCCGCACCCGCCGGCACAGTCGCCAGCGTGCGCGTTGGCCAGACGGTCATTCCGTCCTTTGAAGGAAAGGGCCTGGCCCCGGATGCGGTAAAGGCGGCGCAAACGGACTTCGCCGAACAGGCGGGCGCGGCCCTGAAAGCCGCCGGCTATCCGGCCAAGGCCGACAATGCGCAGATCGACTATCCGAAGACCATCGGCATCCTGACCCTGCTGGTGATATTGGTTACCATGGTCTATGCGCCGATGGCCGCGGCACTCGTTGAAATGTTCCCGGCACGCATTCGCTACAGTGCCATGTCCCTGCCTTATCATTTCGGCAATGGCTGGTTCGGCGGCTTACTGCCCTTCATCACCTTCACTATCGTAGCGGCGACCGGCGGCATCTATGACGGCCTGTGGTATCCGGTCGCTATCGCCGCCCTGACGGTGGTGATCGGGCTGTTCACCATCAAGGACAATCGTCACGTTGATTTTAAGGAATAAGAACACGGTTTCAATCACGAAAACGTTGAAACCAAAGGCCTTCGGTTGATTGACCGAAGGCCTTTTTTTGGCCATGCTCGCTTTATTGGGGTGAATAGCTACAGGCTGGCCCTGATCAGTGCCCCGCGTATTTCATTCCTCCTATAGGGCGACACACATGGCCGATGATTCCGTTCCTCCCGTTCAGGCACCCGATCCCAACCCCTACGCCAACCCGAAAAATCCGAACAACCTGATCGAACGGGTGCAGGCCATCCTGCTGAAGCCCGCCCCGACCTGGGATGTGATCGAAGGCGAACAGACCTCGGTCAAAGCGCTCTACACCAGCTATATCATGCCGCTGGCCGCCATCGGTCCGGTCGCCAGCGCCATTGGCGGCGTGGTCTTCGGCGTCGGCGCCTTCGGCATTTCCTACCATACGCCGCTTGTCATGGCGATTGTCGGCGCAATTCTGAGCTATGTGCTGTCACTGATCATGATCTATGTCGTGGCCCTGGTCATCGATGGCCTGGCGCCTAGCTTCAATGGTCAGAAAAACTTCATCCAGGCGCTGAAAGTGGCGGCCTACGCCTCAACGGCCGGCTGGGTCGCAGCCATTTTCGGCCTGTTTCCTATGCTCGGCATACTGGCCTTGCTCGGCGCGCTCTACGGCATTTATCTGTTTTATCTTGGCCTGCCCAAACTGATGAAAAATCCGGCGGACAAGACGGTGGTCTATATGATCGTCATCGCCGTGGTCTATATCGTCCTGGTCATGATCGTTGGCGCGATCGTAGGCGGCGTGACCAGCGCCGGCATGATGGCGACCGGCGGATTAGGCGCCCTCAGCACCAACCACGCTGTTGTCGCGCCGAATGTCGATAAAATGGAAGAGGCTGCGAACCAGATGCAGGCCGCGGCCAACCAGATGGCGGCGCAGGCCTCAGCCGTGCAGACCGGACAGTCCGTGGTCAAGCTGGCCAATGCCACGGCCCTCCTGGGGCTGTTGCCACCTGTCTATAACGGCGTCACCCGCACCGATGATAATACCAGTTCGGGCGGCGCCGGCGGCATCGCCGTCTCCACCGCCAAGGGCGCTTACCATATTGGCGACGGTACGATGAATGTCACCGTCACCGACATGGGTACGGTGGCCGGCATCGGCGCCATGGCGGCAGCAATGAATCTGAACTCATCAAGCAGCAGCGCCACTGGCTATGAAAAAGTAACGACGGAAAACGGCCGCATGATCAGCGAAAAATGGGACAATGAGACAAAGCATGGTGAATACGCCATCGTCTCGGATGGTCGTATCAGCGTGGCGGCGGAGGGTGATAATGTCGATATGGCCACCCTTAAATCAGTTGTGGCCAGCATCGATCTCGGCCGCGCCAAAGCCTTGACGCAATAACTATTTTCCGATCACAAGCGCCGGATCGACGTCTGTCTCCGGCAGGCTGAGGAATTTCCAGTAATAGCTATAAACCCCGTCACGGGTCAGAGTATTATGCTCTGAGCCGTGCATGCGTATGAAGACCTTCGGGTCATTGGCAAGCGTGAACAGACGCTCGCCCTGGGCAAACGGGACGACGCTGTCCTTGTCGCCATGGGCGATCAGCACCGGCATATGGACATCCTTTATGCGTTCGCGGCTGAGAAACTTATCGGTCATCAGCAAGGACACCGGAATATATGGATATTCTGCCGCCCCGACATCCGAGGCGGCGGTAAACGGCGCTTCCAGAATGAGCGCGCGGGCCGGCCGTTGTGTCGCCAGCCAGGTGGCGACACCGGTGCCGAGCGAATGGCCATGGATAACAATATCCTTGTCCTTGAAGCCCTTGGTGCGCAACCAGTCATAGGCGGTCAAGCCATCAGTCAGCAGACCCTTTTCAGTCGGGGTTCCGGTAGAGCCTGAATAGCCGCGATAGGCCAGGGCCAGATAGCCCACACCTTCTCTGTGCATGCGCAGATAGCGCCACTTGCCCTTTTCCAGGCTGGCGGCGTTGCCATGCAGGAAAAGGATTACCGGCATGCCGGACGCCGGTGGCTCATACCAGGCTTGCAATGTCTCTCCATCGGGCGCTTTCAGGCTGATATCCTGGATCGGCAGGCCCTTGATGTCAGGCGTTTCATGGCCCTGAACCTGCATATAAAGCATATGGCGCTGATTGAGATACAGATAGCCAAGTATGCCCAGATACCCCACGACCATCAGGCCGGCTACACCCAGCAGCAGACTACGACCCAGTTTGAAAATGGCTTGTCTTGTCAAATCACACCCCCGTTTCCGCGACTATTGAGAGGAATTATGACCTGCGCAAGACAGTTTTAATTAAACCAGTTTACAAAACAAACTAGTTGATATATTTCCAGACAGATTGAGGCATGGTGTCTCATCAACGGGAGGCCATCATGGCTGCAAACCTGAATAGTGAGCGTTTTCACGATCTTGATGCCGTGCGCGCCGGCGCGCTTCTGCTTGGCATCGCCCTGCACACCAGCATGTCATTCATCGAGCCGCAGGTGTGGCTCATCAAGGATGTCCATTCATCCGCAGGGCTGGATGTGCTGTTTTACGTCATTCATATGTTCCGCATGATGACCTTCTTCGTCATGGCCGGCTTCTTCGCCCACATGCTGATGGCCAGACGCGGCCTGGGGGGCTTTATCAAAAATCGCCTGATCCGGGTCGGTGCGCCGCTGGCCGCTTTCTGGCCGATCGTCTTTGCCGCAATCATCGTCGTCATGATCATTGCCTTTGCCCCACCGCCAGGGGCGCCGCCCGTCCCCGCGGCGCCGCCACCGCCACTAACAGCTAAGACTTTTCCGCTGACCCACCTGTGGTTCCTCTATGCCCTGCTGTGGCTTTATGGCGGCGCTATTGTTATCAAGCTGGTGACGGATGTGCTGCGCATCGGCGGGACATTGGGCCGGATGATGGACGCCATAACCGGCTTCCTGACCCGCACCGACCTGATTGGCGCGGCGCTGATCCTGCCGGCCTTTGCCGCGCTTTATGCCAATCCGGCCTGGCTGATGTGGTTTGGTATCCCGACGCCGGATGCCGGCGTGATAATCAATACGCCCGCCCTGGCGGGTTTCAGCACGGCCTTTGGATTTGGCTGGTTCCTGCACCGTTCGCCGGAACTGCTCGGCCATCTGGCAAAGCGCTGGTGGGCCTACCTGCCTGCCGCCGTCATCGGAACTCTCATCTGCCTGAATATGATCGGCATCACGCCGGTCATAATCCCTACGAAAGGCAGCGATCACCCGCTCTACCTCGCCCTCTATCTGCTGACGGGCTGGTCGTGGACGCTCGGCCTGATCGGTGCCGCCCATGCCTTCCTCAAGCGGGAAAACCCGGTTCTGCGCTATCTTTCGGATGCCTCCTACTGGCTTTATATCGTGCACATCCCGGTGGTGATGGGTTTGCAACTGGCCATGCGCCACTTAGCCGGGCCGGCGGAACTGAAATTTGCCGGCATCCTTTTGGCGACGGTGATGATCGGGCTGTTCACCTATCAATTTATGGTACGCTATACCTTTATCGGGGCGATTCTCAACGGCCGCCGCCGTAAGATCAAGGCCGTGAGCCAGGAGGCGATCGCGTGACGAACGACAATGAAGACGTCCATAAAGACCTCGCCTTCCTGAAGGCTCTCGTCAGCGAGGGCCCAAAGGCACAGGGCGCGGCCGGCATCGTCTTTCTTTTCGCGGGCCTGGCTTACGGCATCGATTGTCTGGCCTACTGGGCGCAAGGGGCGTTTGGCTGGCCGCAGACCGCGCTGATAAACTGGACGCTGATTCTCTTTCCCATCGCCATCTCCGTGCCGGTCATTATCTACGTGACCTGGCAAAGCCGCAAGGCGGGGCCGCAGGGCGTCGCCACGCGCGCGCTCAATGCGGCCTATGGCTCGGCCGGCCTGGCCAATCTGATCATCGCGATCGTCTTCGGTTATGTGGCCAGTACACAGAAAAACATGCTGATCTGGCTTTTGTATCCGGTGGTGATCTGCGCCTTCATGGGGGCGGTCTGGTATGTGGCTTACATGATCCGGCGCAAGCTCTGGCTGGTCGGCATCTCGGCCGGATGGTTCATCACTACGATCGCCCTTGGCCTGCTGATCCGCCAACCCCAGCCCTATCTGCTCGTGCTCGGCATCGCCCTGATCGTCCTGATGGGCGGCACAGGCTGGACAATGGTATCTCGTCAAAAGGGAAACATCACATGACCAAGGGCATCGAAGCCGATCTGGCTTTTGTAAAGGCCCTCGTCAGCGAAGGCGCGCGCGTGCGGATTTCGGGCGGCGCCCTCTATCTGGCGGGTGGCATTTGCTACGGACTGCAATGCCTGGTGCAATGGGCGCATCTCGTCGGCCTCATCAATCTGGGACTATGGGGCAATCTGATCGCCGGCTTCCTGCCCACGATCGTCTTCCTGACCGTGATGTGCGTCATCCTGTGGCGCGACCGCAAGGTGCCGAAAAATGGCGTGGCGACGCGCGCGCTCAATGCCGCCTTCAGCAGCGCCGGCCTGGCCAACCTATTCATGGTCGGGGTGTTCGGTTATGCCGCCATCACCGAGAAAAGTATCCTGATCTGGCTGCTTTATCCGATCACCGTCTGCGCTTTCCAGGGCGCGGTGTGGTTCACCGCCTATATGATCCGCAAGGAGGCCTGGCTGGCGATCATATCCACCGGCTGGTTCATCACCACCCTGACCCTGGGCTTTCTCATCACCACCCCGCACTATGTGCTGGTGCTGGGCATCGCCCTGTCCGTCATCATGGGCGGCGGCGGCTGGTACATGATGCGGCAAGCGCGGAAATAATGGCCGGATTCGACATTAACAAACTGGATGACGCCATTCACGGACGCCTGCGCCTGGGGATCATGGCTTATTTGATGGACGCCGAAGCCGCCGATTTCAACGAACTGAAGGCGGTTCTGGAAGCCACCCAGGGCAATCTGTCGGTGCACCTGCGCAAGCTGGAAGAGGCCGGCTATGTCGAGATCATCAAGAGCTTCCAGGGCCGCAAACCGCTGACCCGCGCGCATATCACGCCAGCCGGCCGCAAGGCATTCGCTGATTATCTGGAGGCCCTGTCAAATCTGGTGGCCAGACGTTAGACGCCGAAACCAGAAACGATAACCGCCAATTTTTTCCGCTTCACTATCCGGCGCTTTCGGCTTGAAGATCAGCGTCACCGTCACGAAACTGATAATCAGCAGCAGTCCCCAGGCGCCCATTTTCTGGATCGAGACCAGATGCCAGGTCTTGCCGGGATAGGCCCAGGTATGGGTGAAGGTGCCGATGTTTTCCGCCAGCCACAGGAAGAAGGCGGTCAGTGTCCCCGCCAACAGATAGGGCATGGAATGGACTGTGTGATCGATGCGGAAGTAAACAAAGCAGCGGAAATAGATGACGAAAATCGCCGCGAAGATCAGGTAGCGGAAATCGAACAGAAAATGGTGGGTGAAGAAGTTCACATAGATGACCAGGGCCAGCGCATAGGTCACCCATGGCTTCGGATAGTGCGAAAAACGCATGTCGAACACGCGGATCGCCCGCGCGATAAACGAACCGACGCTGCCGTACATGAAGCCGGTAAACAGTGGCACCCCGCCGATATGGAAGATGGACGGCTCCGGATAGGTCCATGAGCCCATATGGGTTTTGAAGAGTTCCATGAGCGTGCCGGTGATATGATAGAGGAATATGACCTTGACTTCATCGAAGGTCTCCAGGCGGGTCCATAGCAGCAGGCACTGGATTCCGATGGCGGCGGCCAGAAGGAAATCATAGCGATAGAGCGGGCTATTCGCCGGCCAGAACAAATGCGTCACGATCATAAGGGCCAGCATCCCGGCGCCGAAGAGGCACGACCACGCCATCTTCAAACCGAACAGAACGAACTCGCGCAATGGCCCCGGCAGCACAAGCAAGGTACGCCTGATCCAGCGCCGGACCGGCTGCAAAAAAGGGGCAAGGGGATGTGAGGCGGGTGTTGAGTCCATGCC
>CAMLIY010000108.1 GCA_946480125.1 uncultured Asticcacaulis sp. | reverse complement strand
AGACCAGCATGTCCTGGCCATCGTCATTATGGAAGGCGTGGACATTGGGCTTCTGCTTGGTCAGCATCTTCTCGACCTGAGCGATGGTCTCCGGCGTGATGTCGTTGACGCTGTGGCCAAGATATTTGGCGCCGAGGCGCATCAGATCACCGGCTTCCGACAGAAGCGCGATCTTGCCCTTGTATAGGTCAGAATCGAACACCCATTTCCACGAGTCGGGGATCTTGTTGCCGCCGCCCATATCCTTCATCTTGGACTTGCGATAGCCGATGCCGAGCACCAGCCAGGTATAGGGCACCGACCACTTACGGCCAGGGTCGTAATCCGGGTTCATGAAGGCCGGATCGATATTCTTGAGGTTCGGCAGCTTCGTGTGATCAAGCGGCAGCAACAGGCCCGATTCAGACAGACGCGTCACGAAATCATTCGACGGCACAATGACGTCATAGCCGGAATTGCCGGTCTTCATCTTGGCGAACAGTTCGTCATTGGTGGCGAACAGGGTCATGTTGACATCGATGCCCGATGCGCCCTTGAAATCCGCCAGGGTGGTTTCGCCGATATAGGTATCCCAGTTATAGAAATTCAGCGTCGGCGCCTCGGCCCCTGCCGTTGCGCCCTTGCCGGCCGGTTTTGAACAGCCGGCGGCGCCAAAGCTGATCCCCACGGCGGCGGCACCCAGTGCGGTCAAAAGCGAGCGTCTTGAGGTTTTCGAACTCATAAGCCTGTCTCCTGTGAAGATGTCTTTGAAAAATGCCCCGGCACAGCAAAGGAATACGGGATCACCAAGCTGTCAATCCCCAAATGTGATCACAAGTCGCCGAATTGTTAATAAAAAGGAATTAAGTCGCCAAAACGCCGCATATATTACCGTCCGGCCGACATCCGGACACGCGCATAGGCTTCGTCGAAGTGCTGCTGCATTTCCGCACCGAGCCACAGGGTAAAATCGCTGGACGACACCCGCGACACCGATGGAAAAATAGCCTGATTGTTGCGGTAAGCATCGTGGGTGCGCGCCCGTGCCGCTGTATTTGGCGTTGGGTAAAGAATGGTTTCGCAGATATCAGCGCCCGCCTGGGCATCCATCATATAGTTCAGGAAGGCATGAGCGGCATCTGGATTGGAGGCTGCCTTCGGGATGGCCCAGCAGTCAACGGAACGCAGGCCGCCCTCACGCGGGACAACGAAATCGAGATCCGGGTCCTGACGCATGACCTGAGCGATATCGCCGTTATATTCGATAACGATATCAATCTCACCGGCTTTCAGCAGATCCTGGCCATTGTCGGTATGGAAGACGCTGACGTGCTTCGCCTGTTTCGACAGCAGTTTTTCAACCTTGCGAACAACTTCCGGGGTGATGTCCTCTATATTATAGCCAAGATATTTCGCGCCCAGCCGGATCATGTCCGATGGCTCACTCAGCCAGCCGATCCTGTAATCGTCGGAATCAAATACCCATTTCCACGAATCGGGCACCCGGAAATCCTTCATCTTCGAGCGGCGGTAACCCAGACCCAGCACCAACCAGGTATAGGGCACGCTATGAGCGCATTTCGGATCGTAAGGCGGATCAAGAAACGGCGCCGCCATATTGGCCAGATTCGGCAGACGGACGTGATCGAGTGTCAGCAGCAAATCGCGCTCAACCATGCGGGTGACAAAATCACACGACGGTACGATGACATCATAGGCAGAACCGTTACCGGCGATCTGCGCGAACAGTTCGTCATTGCTGGCGAACAGTGACATCTCGACCTTCACGCCGGTCGCCGCCGTGAAACCTGTCAGGGTGTGGTTGCCGATATAGGTATCCCAGTTAAAGAAACGTAGTTTACCCGAAGCGGCTTTGGCGTCCAAACTGAAACCGGCGGCCACCGCCCCGGTTGTCGCTAAAACTGACCCAAGCACTGACCGCCGTGAATACATCGATAACCTCTATGCGTTGCGCAAATACCAGTCGTAGTCCAGTTCGGTAATCTCTTCGTAGAAGCGCGCCTGCTCGGTCCGCTTGACCTTGACATACATATCGACAAAGCGCTCACCGAGATAGTCGCGCAAAACCTTGGACTTGTCGAGATAATCCACGGCGGCAAACCAGTTGGTCGGCAGGACGGCGCCGCTCTCGGCCGCCACGGCATAGCCATTGCCGATCACTGCCGGGCCCGGGTTTGTCTTTTGGGTGATGCCGTGGTGGGCGCAAGCCAGAATCGCCGCCAGCACCAGATAGGGATTAGCGTCGGCACCGGCCACGCGATGCTCGACGTGGCGCGTGTGGGCCGGACCGGCAGTGACGCGCAACGAGACAGTACGGTTATTGACGCCCCAGGTCAGGCCGACCGGCGCATAGGAATTGGCCTTGAAGCGCTTGTAACTGTTGGCGCCGGGCGCCAGTATGCCCATGACATCGGCCAGATGGTCCTTCATGCCGCCGATCATGTTATGCAGCAGTTTCGAACCCTGCGGGTCTTCCGAAGCGCAGAGATTGTTGCCGTCCTTGTCGGCCACCGAAATATGGACGTGGAAACCGGAACCGGCGCGATCCGACCACGGCTTGGCCATAAAGGTCGCTTCGATGCCCATCGATAATGCCACGCCCTTGGCCAGCCGCTTGTACATCACCGCATCATCAGCGGCGCGCAGGGCATCCGGCTTGTGCTTCAGCGTCAGCTCGACCTGGCCGGGCGCAAATTCCGAGATCGCGCCTTCCAGCGGGATATTCTGGGCGTCGGCCGTTTCCCACAGGGTGCGGAAAAACTCGCCATGCGCCTCGATCTCCGGCAGCCCATAGACCTGGATGCCTTTCGGGTTCTCGCCAGTATTGAATGAAGTGGCCGGCAGGAGTTCCCCCTTGTGACCACGCTCGACATCAACCAGATAATATTCCAGTTCGCAAGCCACCACCGGAGTCAGGCCATCAGCCTTGTAGCGATCCAACACGCCTTGCAGCACATGACGCGGATCGAGATCATTCGGCGTACCGTCCAGTTCGTAGAGCGACAGCATGACCTGGCCAACATCATCGCCCAGCCACGGCGCCGGCACCAGGGTGCCGGGCACCGGCCGCGCCACGCGGTCGGCATCACCGTCTTCCCAGACCAGACCCGTTTCCTCGCAGTCGGCCCCAAGCGTATCAACCACCAGGATCGAACCCGGCAGGAAGCGGCCATATTCATAGATCGGCAGCAGTTCGTGACGGCGGAGGCGCTTGCCGCGCGGCACGCCGGTCATCGAGGTAAACAGGATCTCGAAATAAACGATATGCGGGTTGGCGTCGAGAAAGGCCTGCGCCTCCTCTACCTTTGCTACGCGCTCTGACAGCGGCAGGCTGCGGTCGGATTTTCCCTTGGCCGGTGCGCTCGACTTGCCGAAAGTGCTCATAAGTTCAGTTCCTGTGAAAAGCTGGCGACCGCCGATACCAGCCGGTCGATGGCGTCAAATCCGGTCTGCGGAGAGATAAGCATCATATTGTGGAAGGGCGCAATCAGCACGCCCTTATTGATCAGATAGAGGTGGAAGGCTTCGAGCAGATCGTGGTCGAGATGTTTTCGCATCTCCTCGGCGTTTTTCGGGGCTTGCGGTGCGAAGATCAACTCCGCTCGCGCTCCGACATGCACGACACACCACGGCAAATCCTGGCGTTTGATGACATCGCGCAGGCCGGCCACCAGATAGGCGGCGCCGCGCAGCATTTGCTTGTAAGCCTCCACCGTCATCACCTCGGTCAGCATGGTTTTGATCGCCGCCATGACCAGGGCATTACCCGAAAGCGTGGTGCCGATGCCGGATTGCCCCGGCCCGATTTCGGCCTGCATCATGTCCATGCGGGCGGCAATCGCCGCCGTCACACCCCAGACCGCGGCCGGAATGCCGCCGGCAATGGCCTTGCCGACAACGAACATATCCGGCTTTAAATCATGGGCACCGCTATAGCCCGACGGACCAGAGGACAAGGTGTGCGTTTCATCCAAAATCAATATTGATCCATGCTGAGTGCACAGTTCACGCAAGCGTTCATTGAAGCCTTCGAGCGGCTGAATCATGCCGCAATTGGTCATTACGGGCTCAGCCAGAACGGCAGCGACATCACCTTCAGACAGGGCCTGAACCAAAGCTGACAAATTATTGAAAGGAATTACTTTTGTGGTTTGCGTTTGATCTATTACCTGACCGATGAGACCTATCTTATTGGCCGCTACACCATCATAAAGCGCCACAAAGCAATCATCGACCATGCCGTGATAGCAACCATCGAAGATCAGGATCTTGTCGCGTTTGGTAATCGCCCGTGCCCAGCGGATAACCGCGCGATTGGCGTCAGAGGCGGTTGTCGCTACCTGCCACTGCGCCATGCCGAAACGTTCGCGCAGCAAGTCACCAACTTCATTGGCCAGAGGGGTCGGCAACATGAAACCGACACCTTTGCCGGCCTGTTTGGCGATCGCCGCCGCCAGTTCCGGTCGGGCATGACCGAACATGGAGGGTGTATCACCGAGGCAAAAATCATCGTATTCGAAGCCATCAACGACCGTCAGTTTGGCGCCCTTGGCAGACTCGACATAGAGCGGAAACGGCGTTGCCCAGTCGCGCATCCAGTGCATCGGTACGCCCCCACGCCAGGCCGTCGCCTGAGCGGCGAGCGCTTGGGATTTGGGATGTGCGGCGACGAATATATCGCGCTGTTGGGAGAGAAAAGTCCGGAGATCGCTCAAAGCAAGGCCCCCGCCACCCCCGCGAAGACGCGGCGGTCCCCCTCCCCGCCAACGGGGAGGTACAAGCTACTTGTACTCCCCCATTCGTGGGGGAGGTGGCATCGCGCCAGCGATGACGGAGGGGGGCCTTTGCTGAGCGAAATCAAATCGCCCCCAGACCGCCATATGAGATGTATTTCACGCTGAGATACTCCTCCATGCCCTCGATCGCACCTTCACGGCCAATGCCAGATTCCTTGACACCGCCAAAGGGCGTCACCTCGGTTGAGATCAGGCCGTCATTCATCCCCACCATGCCATATTCCAGCTTCGCCGCCACGCGCATGGCGCGGCCGATATCGCGGGTATAGGCATAGGCCGCCAGACCGAACGGCGTGTCATTGGCCATGCGGATGGCCTCTTCCTCGGTGTCGAATTTGAACAAAGGCGCCACAGGACCAAAGATTTCGGTCGAGAAGATTTCCATGTCGGCGGTCACATTTGTCAGCACCGACGCCTGATAGAACAATGGCCCCTGCGTATCGACATGGCCGCCGGCAATCACCTTGGCGCCATGTTTCACCGCGTCATCGACCAGATGCTCGACCTTATCGATGGCCTTCTGATTGATGAGCGGCCCAAGCGTCGCCTCTTCCAGCCAGCCGGGCTCCAGCTTCATTTCCTTCACCTTATCAACCAGCGCCGCAGCGAAACGGTCATAGATACCGGCCTGCACCAGAATACGGTTGGCGCAAACGCAGGTCTGGCCGGAATTGCGGTATTTCGACGCCAGCACACCCTCGATGGCCGCATCAATCTCGGCATCGTCAAAGACGATAAACGGCGCGTTTCCGCCCAGTTCCATCGAGACCTTTTTCATGGTCGGGGCGCAGGCGGCATAGAGCAGCTTGCCGACCGGGGTCGAGCCGGTGAAGCTCAGCTTCTTAACGCGCGCGTCCGAGGTCATGGCCTCGCCGACCTCCTTGGCGTGGACCGAAGTGATGATGCTGATCACACCGTCAGGTAAACCAGCCTGACGCGCCAGGGCATAGAGCGCCAAGGCCGACAGCGGCGTTTCTTCCGACGGCTTGATCACCACTGTGCAGCCCGCCGCCAAGGCCGGCGAGACCTTGCGCGTGATCATCGAAATCGGAAAATTCCACGGTGTGATAGCGGCGCACACCCCGACCGGCTGCTTGATGGTTTGCAAATGCTTGCCGGGCATGGTGGCCGGAATGGTGCGGCCATAGGCGCGCTTGGCCTCTTCGGCAAACCATTCAATGAACGAGGCGCCATAGGTGACCTCGCCGCGCGTCTCGCGGATCGGACGCCCCTGCTCCAGGGTCACCAGCATGGCCATATCTTCCAGATGGGCCAATACCAGATCGTTCCACTTTTTCAGGATGATCGAACGCGCCTTGGCCGTCATGGCCGACCAGGCCGGAAAGGCCGCATTTGCCGCATCGATCGCTTGCGTGGTTTCCGCCGCGCCGTGCGCCGGCACATAACAGAGCGTCGAGCCATCGGCCGGATTGGTGACGGCGAAGCGGCCGGGGGCTTCGCTATCGAAAATCAGCCCGCCGAGCAGCGAGCGTTGCATGTCATTGAGTTTCATAATCTACGCCTTGAAAGAAATCGAAACAGCTTTGAGGTCGGCATATTTATATAGGGCGTGGAGCGAGCGATCGCGACCAAAGCCTGACTGTTTTACGCCGCCAAACGGCGATGTGATGTCGCAGGCATCCCAACCATTGATCCACACCAATCCGGCCTTCAGCGCTTTGGCGGCGTGCATGGCCTTGCCGATATTGGCCGTCCAGACGCCGGACGCCAGACCATAGATGGTGTCATTGGCGATGCGGTAGGCGTCGGCCTCGTCCTTGAAGGTCAGGACCGACAGAACCGGCCCGAAGACCTCTTCGCGTGCCAGGATATTATCCGAAGCGATTTCGAGCACGGTCGGCTCGACATAAGAACCACCGCTGTCAGCACGGGCGCGTTCGCCGCCGAGCAGCAGCTTGCCGCCCTCGGCCTGGCCCTTCTCGATATAGTCGAGGGCGGTATTCATCTGGCGCGGCGAGATCATGGCGCCGAACTGCGTGGCCGGATCGAAAGGATCGCCCACCGTGATCGTTTTGGCGATGGCCGTGACCTTGGCGACAAAGACGTCCTTGATCGACTCCTCGACCAGAAGGCGCGAAGCGGCGGTGCAGACCTGTCCCTGATTATAGAAAACACCCCAGGCGGCATTGGCGGCGGCGCCATCGAGATCGTCACAATCAGCGAAGACGATCTGCGGCGACTTGCCGCCGAGTTCCAGCGACACGCGCTTGAGGTTTGAGTCGGCCGAGGCGCGCATCAGCATCCGCCCCACCGGACCGGAGCCGGTAAAGGTGATCATGTCGACATCCATATGCAGGGCGAGAGCTTCCCCTGCCTCACCACCCAGACCGGGGATGACATTGAACACACCCGCCGGGACACCGGCTTCCAATGCCAGCATGGCCGTATAGAGGGTTGTCATAGACGAATTTTCGGCGGGCTTCAGCACTACCGAATTACCCATGGCGAGGGCCGGCGCCACCTTCCACATCGCCATGTGCAGCGGGAAGTTCCACGGCACAATGGCGCCGATCACGCCCAGCGGTTCATGGACCACATAGGACAGGCGATCTTCCGGCGTCGAGGCCACCTCGCCATAGATCTTGTCGAGCGCCTCGGCATAGTAGCGCGTGGTGTTGATGGCCGCGCCGATATCGAAACCGCGCGTATTGGCGATCGGCTTGCCGGTATCGAGGCTCTCCAGCAGGGCCAGGTTTTCCGAATGCTCGTTCATGAGATCGGCCAGTTTGTGCAGGATTTTCTTGCGCATCTTCGGCGCCAGTCCGCGCCAGCGGCCATCCTCGAAGGCGGTGCGCGCCGCATCGACGGCATAATCGACATCGGCGGCATCGCAGGCGGTTATCCTGTTGATCAGCTTGCCGTCACGGGAGGAATAGTTATCGAAGGTCCGGCCGGAGATGGAGGCCACTTCAGCGCCATCGATGACCGCCTTGTCCGGCAGGTTCAGCGCCTTGATCGACGCCAGCACGCCTTCCAAGGTATCGGCAGGGGTTTGCGCAGCGGAAATCGGCATGGGACGGCCTCAAAGCGGTTTTGTGATCACAATTAGACACCGCCCCCAATATGAGTGTCAAGAGCGTCAGGTGTTAATTCGATGCTGAAGGTTCAGACTTTTAAAACGCTAAAATGACAATGATAAGATGCAATGACAATCATCACGCAAACGGGATTATAGAGGCTTAGATTCGACTTAAGCTATTTCGGGCGATTAAGGGGGAAAGCATATGGTCAAAAAACTTTTGCACGTGCCAGCAGATGTATTGATACGCCTCGAACTTCTGAAAGCGGTTCCAAAATTCGTGCCTGATGATTCCGGATATTTGCCTTATGTCGGATATCTGCCTGCGGAAAAAAGACCGGAGGCGGAAGCAGAACTCAACAATCTGATCGACCGCATTGCGTCGGGGATTGAGGCTAGCCCTAATAAGGTGTTTGCACTCAAAGAATTCCGCAAAACTTTCGACTATTTCGAGACAAGCGACACTGAGGATCGCGAACGTTTCTGCAGTTATCTAGAGAATATCATGGATGCGATTGGCATGGAATCGTCTGACGGCGCCATAAACGAATGGATGTATGGTTACTAACCGCCCCGCCGGCGACGCTTGGGTTCCGGGGCCACCTGCGCCTTGATCGCATCGAGCATAAGTTCCATGCCTTCGTGAATATCGGCCGCCATCGAGGTCTTGACCGTCTCGGCATCGCCGGTTTCCAGCGCGCGGATCATGTCCTGATGGTGGTCCTTCGGCAGATGCACCGTGCCCATGCGGCCAAAGACCACGCGCATGAATGGCCCTACCTGCAACCACAAGGTTCGCGCCATATCATAGAACAGATCGGCATCGGCCAGACGATAGATCGAGAAATGAAAATCCTGATTGGCCTGCATATAGGCCGACACATCGCCCTTGCCGAGCGCCGTCATCACCGCTTCATCATCCTCGCGCAGGCGCTTGATCACATCCCTGGTAACATAGGGCGTGGCCAGCCGCGCCAGTTCCGGCTCGACCCACTGGCGCGCCGTCATCAATTGCATCAGGCGCTTTTCGGTCAGGTCGGGCACACGCAGGCGCTTATTGGAAGGTTGTAATTCCAGCGCCTTTTCGGCGATCAGCCGCCGCACCGCCTCGCGCACCGGCATGGGTGACACGCCAAGATTATGCGCCAACGTTCGTAAGCTTACCGGCTTGAGCGGCGGAATCTTGCCCTGGATCAGGGCTTCGGACAGGGCATCATAGACCTGATCATGAATCTTCGCCTCATTAAAGCTTCCACCGGATACGCTTTCCAGACTGACGACGACCATTTGACCAAAACCTCTGTATGGCCCCATTGCGTGAAGCCTGTTTTTGTGATCACACTTCTGCAACCCTGATTTAAACTAGCACAGTTCATTCCGGATTCGTAATGAAACTGCCGTTCCAGCTATCGATATCTGTGTGAACCTGACATGAACACGACGACGCCCACGCTTGAAAACTTCTGGATGCCCTTTACGCCAAACCGGGCCTTCAAGGCCAGACCTAAGCTGCTGGCAGCGGCAAAGGACATGCACTATACCGACGTGGATGGGCGCCAGATCCTCGATGCCACCTCAGGCCTGTGGTGCGTTAACGCCGGGCACGGCCGCGCCAAAATCACCGAAGCGATCCAGAAACAGGCGGCGATCATGGATTTCGCCCCGACCT
>CAMLIY010000107.1 GCA_946480125.1 uncultured Asticcacaulis sp. | reverse complement strand
ACTTCGACCTGTTTTCCACTGACTTGAATTTGCATAGCGATATGTCGCTCCGTTCTTAAAACAAAAAGAACTTCGTCGCCGGCAAGCAGATAATCCTGGAGGAGCCGGCGGCAATGGGCACCCGGAGGATTTCACGGGTACAAAACAACTGTACGCCGACTGACGAAGATGCAAAATCAAGAATTTGTGTTAGTCATTTACCCTCATTCACCTTGATTATTATCGGCAAATTACAGGTCAGGGCGCAAGCGCTAACGGCTTTGACGCTTGCGCTCCACGCTCGATGGAATGCGCAGGGCTTCGCGATACTTGGCCACGGTGCGGCGGGCAATATCAACGCCGGCCTCTTTCAAAATCTCAACGATGCGGTCATCCGAAAGAATTTCACCGGATGTCTTTTCGCCATCGATCAGGGTCTTGATTTTATGACGCACCGCTTCGGCTGAATGCGCCGAAGTCCCGTCATTAGAGGCGATCGACGAGGTAAAGAAGAACTTCAGCTCGAAGACGCCGCGCGGCGTGGCGACATATTTGTTGGAGGTAACACGCGAAATGGTCGATTCGTGCATGCCTACCGCATCCGCCACGGTTTTCAGATTAAGCGGACGCAGATATTCGACACCATAGACGAAGAAGGCGTCCTGCTGGCGCACGATTTCCGCCGACACCTTGAGGATGGTGCGGGCGCGCTGATCCAGGCTCTTGATCAGCCAGTTGGCCTGGCTCAGGCATTCATTAAGGTAGGTTTTCTCCGAATCCGACCGCGCCGAGGTGGCCACCTTGGCATGGTATTTCTGGTCAACCAGCACACGCGGCAAGGTGTCGGAATTGAGATCAATACGCCACCCGCCGGCGGCATCGGGACGAACAAAGACATCCGGCACCACGGTCTGCGACGGTTCGGCGCCGTAAGCGGTGCCCGGCCGCGGATTGAGCGACTTCAACTCGGAAATCATTTCGCTCAGGTCTTCCTCATCGACCCCGCACATCTTTCTTAAGGCACTGAGATCGCGGCGGGCCAGCAATTCGAGATTATCGATCAGGGCCTGCATCGCCGGATCGAAGCGATTGCGCTCGATCAATTGCAATTTGAGGCATTCCGGTACGCTGGTGGCCATGATCCCTGTTGGCTCGAAGCCCTGACAAACTGTCAGCACCTTCTCCACCAGTTCAAGCTCGCAGCCCAGACGGTCGGCGATTTCGGCCAGCGGCACGCGCATATAGCCCGCCTCATCGACAGCATCGATCAGAATTTGCGCGATGGCCATTTCCGGCGCGCTGAAATGCGCAATGAGGGCCTGGTCAGTCAGATGCTCGGCCAGAGTCTTTTCACGCGTCAGGACGCGTTCCATGTCCTCGTCGCCATCAAAGCTGCCCCCGCCCTTACCGGCCTTGGACCAGTCGACCATCGGGCCTTCATTTGAGTCGGAAACGACCGATTCGCGTTCGCGCAGCGCGGGCTCATCATCGCCATAAACATCGGAGGTCGAGGCATCGAGATCGGAATTAGCGGCCAGGGTATCGCGATCGCCCAGTTCCAGTTCGCGGGATTCACCGGCCTCAACGGTGGGACCATCGGAGTCGTTCGGCTCATTGGCCTCACCGACCGGATCGGCGTCATCACGCTGGAGCAGCGGATTGCGCTCCAGTTCGGTTTCGATCACCGCCTCAAGCTCAAGGTTCGACAGTTGCAGCAGCTTGATCGCCTGCTGCAACTGAGGGGTGATGACCAGCCCCTGCCCCTGCTTGAGTTCTAATCTTTGACCGAGCGCCATTAGATGCCTTTAGAGATGTTCGCGTCATACTGAGCGAAAATCATCTATATTTCTTTAGCTCCGGCATTTTTTGCGGCAGCCATGCGAAAATCAGCCGCTATTGTGCGTTAACAAGTGCTGTGGAATGGTTAATGGCCGTATATAATCGGCAAATTATGCCTGATGAATCCGTGAATTAATTAAAGGATTCACCCAGATAGACGCGCTTCACTTCGGGATCATGCGTGATTTCATCGGCCGTGCCTTCGAACAGAACCTCACCGGAGTGAATGATGGAGGCGCGATCGACCAGGTCGAGCGTTTCGCGGACATTGTGATCGGTGATCAGGATACCGATACCACGGCTTTTGAGGTACATGACCACTTCGCGGATATCGGAAATCGCCAGCGGATCAATACCGGCAAAAGGCTCATCAAGCAGCATGAAGGACGGTTTGCCCGCCAGCGCCCGCGCGATTTCGACACGGCGGCGCTCACCACCGGAAAGCGCGGTGGCCGGAGAATGGCGAATATGGGTGATGCGCAGTTCTTCGAGCAGGCGATTGACGTCGTCACGCACCTTATCGGGGTCTTTTTCATTCAGTTCGAGAACGGCGAGGATATTCTGTTCCACCGACATACCGCGGAAGATCGACGCTTCCTGCGGCAGGTAACCCAGCCCCATGCGGGCGCGCTGATACATCGGCTGGTGCGTGATATCCTGGCCATCGAGCTTGATCGTGCCGTAATCGGCTTCAATCAGGCCGGTGATCATATAAAAACAGGTGGTTTTACCGGCACCGTTGGGGCCCAGCAGACCCACGACCTCGCCACGCCCCAGCTTGAGGCTTACGCTTTTGACAACGGCGCGTTCCTTGTAGGTTTTGCCGATACCTTCGACGACAATGCCTTCATTGGCGGTGTCGGTGAACGTCGAAGGGAATTCCTGATCAGCGAGCATAGGCCTACTTTTTGTCCGGATAGATGATCGCCTTGACCCGGCCGGTGCCGGCGTCAAATGACGTGGTCTTTTTTGTCAGGTCATAAACCAGGCGGGTGCCGGTGGTTACGTTCTGGTTCTGCGTCAGGATGACATCGCCGGTCAGGACCATCTGGTCCGTCGCTTTTGTGTAGACCGCCTGCTCGCCCTTCATCGTGCTGTCAGGCGTGACGTAATAAACATTGCCGGTAGCGACGATGGTTACGATCTCGCCGAAACCTTGTCCGTTCGGGCCGGCCTGACGGGTGATGACGACCTTGTCGGCGCGCAGGCGCGCATCGTCCTGCATCACCTCAACCCGGCCGGTCAGGGTCTGGGTGTGCGCCAGTTCATCCATGTGCATGGAATCGCCGCCAACCATGACGGGGCCACCCTTGTCGGATACCTGGGCCTGAACGGCGCCCGGACCTGTCAGTCCGCAAATCGCCACCACGCCGGCCGCGATCACCGCCATCACAACCTTCTGCCTATTCATACCGTCGTCATCCCTTTGAGAAGCGGCCGGCGCCGCAAAAACCGCGCCGGTTCATGTATTCTACTGGTTTATCGTTGCCCAGGCCTTAGTATCGCCGCGCCCCTTGACGTCAATTGAGCGGCCATTATCGGTAACCAGGAAGGATTCCCCTACTATATGCCCCGCCGAACCGTTTCCATCAACGTGTTTGTCACCCGACACAATGGATTTGTCGATGTCCACGACCGCCTGTTCCGTCTTGAGCACAAAATCCGAGCCGCCGGCCGCAATGACCACATGGCCCGTCATGGTGAACTTATTGGTTGTCTGGTCAAATACGCCATTCGTCGCGGATACGCGGGTCGGTCCCTCGGTATCGCTGCTTCTGAATTCCATATTGGGCGCCTTCAGCGATATCGTGGTGGCGTTCATGCCTTTGCGCACGGCTTCCAGCCCGCTGATGGTATAGCGGTCACCGTTCTTGCCCTGGCCAAAATAGCGCGGATTGGTATAGCGGATTTCGTTGAGGTTACCGCCGTAGACGTTTAGCGAATTGATGATGGACTGCGCCGCGATCCAGCCGATATTAAACAGGCCAAGCACAATGATCAGCCCCGGCAGCACCCGGCGCAACAGCCGGATCAGACGCGAACGCCGGCGTACCGCCGCTGCCTGCTGCGCCAGACGCACGCGACGTTCAGCGGCCTCGGCTTCGGCATCGGTCATAGCCGCCATACCCAGGGGCTGCAACGGCAGGTTAAACTCGGATACGTTCATCAGTAACCTTGGTTCAGGGGCTTACGCCCAGCTATGTGCGAAGATATCGCAATCTTCCCAGCCTGCCAAATCCAGTTTGACGCGGTGCGGTAAAAACGCCATGGCGGCCTTCGCCAGCTGGTCGCGACCTTCGCGGGCCAGCATAATATCAAGCTTTTCCTTAAGCGCGTGCAGGTGCAGCACATCTGAGGCGGCATAGGCCAGTTGTTCGGCCGAAAGCGTGGCCTGGCCCCAGTCGGAACTTTGCTGCGCCTTGGAAAGATCCACGCTCAGCAGTTCGCGGGTCAGGTCTTTCAAACCGTGGCGATCGGTATAGGTGCGCGCCAGCTTGGAGGCGATCTTGGTGCAGTAGACCGGCGCCGTGGTGACGCCGAGGTGCAGTTCGAACATACCGATATCGAAGCGACCGAAGTGAAACAGCTTGAGCACGGCCGGATCGGCCAGCAGGCGCTTGAGGTTCGGACAGTTGTAATCGGGACGGCTCATGCGCACGACATGGGCGTGACCGTCTCCCGAAGACAATTGCACCACGCACAGCGGATCACGACGGAAGCGCAGCCCCATGGTCTCGGAATCAATGGCGACGGACGATCCCAGATCGAGCCCGTCCGGCAAATCGCCTTCGTGGTAAAATACGGTCAAAACAAACGCCTCTTCATTGGGGACGGTTAATAGCCCCCTGTGGCTTTGGCCTAATCCCAAAAGCAGAAAAGGTCAATTGCGGCTTGTCGTTTAGGCGCAGACCTAAAGCCTGGCCCGCAGGAAAGCCATCATCCGCGTCCAGGCCTGTTCGGCGGCGTCGGCATTATAAACCTCCGGGCGGGTCTTGTTGAAGAAGGCATGGTCGGCATCATAGCTATAGATCTCAGGCGGGTTGCCGGCCTTGGTCATCGCGGCTTCGATATCGGCCACCACGGCGGGCGTCACCCAGTCATCCTTGTTGCCGAAATGGCCCTGGAAAGGAATTTTGATATCGGCCGGATCGGCAAAGGCTTTCGGCGGCACGCCATAGAAGCAGACCGCCGCCTTGAAGCCGTCAAGACGCACAGCCGCCCCAATCGTCAGGGCGCCGCCCATGCAGAAGCCCATAACCGCGACCGAGGGATTGAGAGACTGAAGATAAGCCAGCGTGGCCGAAATATCCTCATGAACCGCGCCGGGAAAATCGAGCCCGTTCATCATATGGCTGGCCTCATCCGCATCGGCGGCGATACGTCCATGATAGAGATCAGGCGCCAGGGCATTGAAGCCCTCGAAGTCAAAGCGGTCCACGATCGACTTGATATGGTCGTTGAGCCCCCACCATTCCTGAATGACGATGACGGAAGGCCGGTCCTTGTCGATATTGGACAGATAAGCATCGAGGCTTCCGCCATCGGGACGATTGAGCGTGATCATGCGGCCCATGGGATCTCCTGTTTAGTCGCTATTTGATATAATGGAATTAAGGCTGATGGCAAGGCAAGCGGCGGATGCCCGAAAACCGCATCAAGCAGACCGGGACAGGCAGGTCAACCGTCCCAATCCGTCAGCGGACACACCGCCAAAAGGCGCCGAAGACACCGGCAATGCGGGGCTGTAACGGTATTGACCGCGGATCAGAAAGCCGGACTCAGCCAGGCCTCATAAATGGCGCGGATGCCGGCCGTGCCTAAGAGAATCAGATGCCCGATCGCAATCCGACACCTGTGAGGTGGTGACTAGCGGGCCGAAGGTTGGCGCTGCGCATCTGTATTTACGCGGTGGCGCGGTGTGGCCATGGCAGAAACAAAGGCAGCGGCGCATTGCGCGGGGGCGCACGAACGGGCGGCGGAAATCCAGTTTACAGCGTCGATCTTTTGCATGGTGCGTATCCTCAGGCGACTCTGAGTCCGCCCCTAACTATGAACCTGTCATCAAGTTATAGTGGATAATTATCAAGATTCGATGATGAAGACCTGAACAGGCTATTAACCTTTACAATATGTCCGTCCCGCGCGGTCCGATCCGAATCTGACCAATAAAAAACCCGCCATAAAGGCGGGTGTTTATGGTGGAGCTTAGCGGAGTCGAACCGCTGACCTCTTGCATGCCATGCAAGCGCTCTACCAGCTGAGCTAAAGCCCCATCTTTAGGATGGCATCGTATGGGTTGCCCCGTCCGAGGCGGCGACTTCTAGTTCAGGGTTCGCGGCGACGCAAGTCCTTTTGCAAACTTTTTTGAACTTTTTCACAGCCCTGTAACGACACAGGAAAAAAGCCGCCGGATTTAATCCGGCGGCTTTTAAATTTAATGGTCGTCGTCCTCTTTACCGGGCAGACCGTCGATCTCTTCGTCGAAATCGGCGTCTTCATCGTCTTCAAGGAAGGGCACGTCGTCGGCGTCATCATCGACCAGATCTTCGTCTTCAATATCCATGTCGACGCTTTCGCCAGGCGCACCCACGCGGGCCGGATCTGCCGGATCAAGGTCTTCGTCTTCATCGATCAGAAGGGCGTCGTCAGTGACCACTTCATCGATTTCCGGCGTGGTGACTTCGGGCTCATCGTCCTCATCTTCTTCCGCGGCAGCCTTGGCCTTGGCCAGATCTTCCGTTTCCTCGTCGGTATCTTCGTAATCAGCAGGCGCGCTGCGAACGCGCGAACGGCGCGTGCGGACCACTTCTTCCTGGTCGAATTCTGTATCACAGCGCGGGCAATGCGCCGGGTGTTTGTTAAGGTCGTAGAACTTTGCCGTACAATTGGGGCAAACTTGTTTGGTACCTAAGGCAGGATCAGCCACGAGACGTCCTTCTTTCAGTCTTTAGAAAAATTCTATTGCGTCGGCCCCCTTGCCACTAGATAAGCCTCCTGTCAAAGCCCCTTTTGGGCGCGCCGTTCATTTTTTCGTATAATCCGAGACTTTCCGTGTCCAGCCAGACAAATGCCGCCGCCTCGAACCTTGTAAAACTCGTGCCGCCGAAGGCCAGACTTACCGGCAAGATTGCCTTACCCGGTTCAAAATCCATCACTAACCGGGTCTTGCTGATCGCGGCGCTGGCGAAAGGGCGCAGCCATATCAGCGGGGCGCTTAAAAGCGACGACACGACATATATGGCGCAGGCCCTGCGTCAGCTCGGCGTGACGGTCGAGGATACCGGCGCCACCGATTTCGCGGTGACGAGCACCGGCACATTGACGCCTTCGCCCGACCCGTTGTTCCTCGGCAATGCCGGTACGGCGGTCCGTTTCCTGACGGCGGCGGCAGCCAATATCAAGGGCACGACGTTACTTACCGGTGACGAACACATGCAAAAGCGGCCGATCGCACCGCTGGTCGAGGCGCTCAATGCCGCCGGCGTCACCGTCACGGCCCCGACCGGCTGCCCGCCGTTGACGGTGACCAGCCAGGGCGGTTTTGCCATCAGGTCTATCGAAGTCGATGCCAGCCTGTCGAGCCAGTATGTCTCGGCGCTGATGATGGCGGGCACCAAAGGCGATGCGCCGTTCAGCCTGCGGGTAAAAGACGGGGATATAGGCGCCCGCGGCTATATCGATATCACAGTGGAATGTATGAAGGCTTTTGGCGCCGAAATCACGCAAGTTGGCCCCTTAAGCTGGGATATCGCCAACACGCCCTATTCAGCCCGCGATTATTGGGTGGAGCCCGATGCCAGCGCCGCCACCTATATCTGGGGCATCAATGCGCTGCTGGGCACCACCATAGATATCGGCATTGCGCCCGAAGCCATGATGCAGCCGGACGCCAAGGCCTATGACTATATAAAGCAATTCCCCAACCTGCCGGCCGAGATCGACGGCAGCCAGATGCAGGACGCCATCCCGACTATCGCCGTCCTGGCGGCCTTCAATAATTACCCGGTCCGCTTTGTCGGCATCGCAAATCTGCGCGTCAAGGAATGTGACCGCATCAATGCGGTGGCGACTGAGCTGAACCGTATCCAGCCGGGCCTGGCCGAAGAGATCGGTGATGACCTGCTGGTCACGCCCGATCGCAGCCTGATCGGCAAGCGCGTGGAAGCCGACATCCATACCTATCACGATCACCGCATTGCCATGGCCTTTGCCCAGGCGGCGCTGGTGATCGACGGCATCCGCATCCTCGATCCCGGCTGCACGGCCAAGACCTATCCCGGCTACTGGCGCGACCTGCAAAGCGTCGGGGTGGAGCTGACTTTTGATTAATTATCACGTTAATATTGGTCAAAAAGAGGGGGACTTCATGAAAAACACAATAAGCATGGTTTTATCCGCGCTTCTGTTTGCTGTTGCGCCGGCATATTCACATGCGGCCATTGACGGCGCGCAGATCGTTGACAACGCCACCCATGCGGTGGTGCTCCAGTGCCAAAACGGCCAGATTCCTTTCTATCTGAAAGGCCATGTCACCTCGACGGCCAGCGGCAAATCCGCAAACCATCCAGAAGGCATCCATCAATGCCAGGCCGCCCAAAGCCCCCTGTCGGTCCCTGCCCCGACAGGCTCGGCTACCACCTATGACTTAACTGTGCAGCAATGCCCCGCGCCTTTCGCGCCTCTGGTCATGGGCGCGGACAAAAACGCAGAGCCTCTTACCTTGACCATGGGCGGCATGACCTATCACGGCGAGGTCTTTCTAACCTGTGTGGACTGGAGTTCGACGACGAAATGAACCGCGCCCTCCTGATCACCTTCGATGGCCCGGCCGCGTCCGGCAAGGGCACGCTTGCCTCTGTGATCGCCGCCGATTACGGATTGCCGTTTCTCGATACCGGGCTTTTGTACCGCGCTGCCGGCCATGTGGCGCATGTCCGCGGTATTGATCCGGCTCTGGCCGCCACACTAATCGACGCCGAAACCCTCGCTGATGAAGCCCTGCGCGGCCGAGACGCCGGTGAGCGTGCCTCTCAGGTGGCCGCCATTCCGGAAGTGCGCGCCGCCCTGTTCAAATACCAGCAGGATTTCGCCAATCAGGCCACCGGCGCCGTGCTCGATGGCCGTGATATCGGCACGGTTATCGCCCCTCACGCCCCGGTAAAGCTGTTCGTCACCGCCGCACCTGAAATCCGCGCCCACAGGCGCTGGCTGCAACTGGTGAAGCTGAATCCGGACCTCCGTGAAGCCGAGGTTGTGGAAGATATCCGCATTCGTGACACGCGTGATTCGTCGCGCTCAAACGCGCCTCTGGAAAAAGCCTCGGATGCGCTCTTGCTAGATACCTCCGACTTGGGTATAGAGGCCGCCATCGCAACTGCGCGATCCCTTGTGAAAAGCCGCCTGTGACGCTTACTTACGTCAAATCCAACAGCGGTTTATTAGAGGCAGCACACGGGACGTCTTCGGGGCTATCCAGCCTGCAATGCACCTGATTGGGGCCGGCCTTTGCGCCGCCTCCCAGCAATTATTCACAAAATCCAAAGTCGCACCCCCGCGCCCTTTCCCCGTCAAACGTCACGGCCTCACCGGCGTTTTCGGGATATGAAAGACGGGACACGCGCTAACCAACAAAGAGACTTTATGAGCGATTACAATCCGTCGCGCGACGATTTCGCCGCCCTGCTCGACGAATCCATGCACGGCCGCGACATGCTTGAAGGCCAGGTCATTCACGGCCTCG
>CAMLIY010000106.1 GCA_946480125.1 uncultured Asticcacaulis sp. | reverse complement strand
CGATGCGCAGCAACGTACGCATGACCTTTCCGCAGCCGACCGCGCCACCCTTGATACCCTGTCGGCCCAACGGCGCGCCGAGGAGCGCAAAAGCGACACCCATCGCCGCTCGGCCCGCCAGATCGCTCAGGAGGTCGAGGCCCTGCGTGAGCAGATTATCGAAATTTCAAGGAAACAAGGCACCGGCGAAACCCGCTCGGCCATCTATCGCGCCAAGCTGGAAACCATCAACCAGCAGGAAACCGATATTTCCCGCCAGTTGATCGCCGAGCGCGACAAACAGACCCGCCTGCTTTCCGCCTTGCAGATCTATTCGCGCAATCCACCGCCAGCGCTGTTTGTCACCCCGCGTAAGGCCAATGACGCCGTGCTCGCCGCCATCATCATGCGCGCCATAACCCCGGAACTGCAAAAGCGCACCCAAAGCCTGGTGAGACAAAACAGCCAGCTCGTCAATCTGCGCCGTCAGGCGGCGCTGCAAAACGAAGCCATCTTCATTTCCGAAAGCGAGGTCTCCGAGCAACGCAGCGAGATTGAGCGACTCATCCAGCAGAAGATGGACCTGGAAGACCAGTTGCTGAATCAGGCCGACCAGATGGATGCGGCCGCCGCCGAATTGAAAGCGCGTGAAAATCGCCTGACCGGCGATCTGCCGCTTAAATTTTTTGGCGCGCCGGCTATCGATCGTAGCCATTTGCAGCCCCCCGTGGTTGGCGATATCACGCGCAATTTTGGCCAAACAGAAGGTGAAGGCCCTTCCAGTCGCGGTGTTTCCTACGCGGCCCTGCCCGGCTCTCAGGTTACCGCGCCGGCCGAAGGCGAGGTCGAATATGCCGGTCCGCTCGAATCTTATGGTCAGGTTGTCGTTCTCAGCATCGGTCATGATTACCGCGTGGTTATCACCGGCATTGGCCGCATCTATGTCCAGCAGGGACAAACCGTCGGCCGTCACGAACCCCTGGGGCGAATGCCAAACCTCTCCGATAAAAAAGCCGTCCTTTATATGGAGTTGCGCAAAGGCGAGACACCCGTAAATCCCGCGACCTCCCTCCAGATGGCCCTCCGATAGGGTCGCTGGACGCCATTTATCGGAAATCCGTCCGTCAGAGGACGTGATGCCGCAAACTAAATAACCACGCCCCGTTTACGCCATGTTCGCACTCTTATATGGTAAGCTGATTGTATGCCCTTCGAGGACCTAATGAAGAATATTTATCTTGCCGGTGCCGCTGTTGTCGCCCTGAGCATCGGGGCCGTCGCCTATGCCAGCCAGCCGGCCTTCGCGCCTCGTTCGGATACCTATAAGCAACTGGAACTATTCGGTAATGTGCTGGCCATCGTCCAGCAGGATTATGTCGTTCCCGTCGATTCCAAAAAACTGATCAATGCCGCGCTCGAAGGTATGCTGGCCTCGCTCGATCCCCATTCCAACTATCTGTCGGACGATGACTATACCGACCTGAAGGAAAAGACGCGCGGCTCCTATGGCGGCATCGGCCTGGAAGTGACCGGCGAGGACGGCGCGGTCAAGGTCGTCACCCCGATGGACGATACCCCCGCCCAAAAAGCCGGCATCGAATCGGGTGACTATATTACCGCCATCGATGGCACTTCCATCCTCGGCCTGCCGCTCAATGACGCCATTTCCAAGATGAAGGGCGAGGCCAATACCAAGCTCACGGTCACCATTGTCCGCACCGGCAAGACCGAACCGTTCGATGTGTCATTGACCCGTGAAATCATCGTCGTCAAGTCGGTCAAGACGCGCATGGAAGGCGATTACGGTTATCTGCGTATCGCTTCCTTCTCGGAAACCACCGCCAACGATACCAAGACGCAGCTGGCTGACCTGATGGCCAAAAATCCGAACATGAAGGGCCTGGTGCTCGACCTGCGCAACAATCCCGGCGGCCTGCTCGAACAATCGGTCGGCGTGGCGGACCTGTTCCTCGATGGCGGAGAGATCGTCAGCCAGCGCGGTCGTGACCCCAAGGATATCATCCGCTATCAGGCGAAAAAAGGCGACATGCTGAATGGCAAGCCGATCGTCGTGCTCACCAATCCGGGCACGGCTTCGGCGGCGGAAATCGTCTCCGGCGCCCTGCAGGACCACAAGCGCGCCACCATTGTCGGCCTCACCACCTTTGGCAAGGGCTCGGTACAGAGCGTGATCGATCTCGGTGATAACCGCGCCGTCAAGCTGACGACTGCCCGCTACTATACGCCGTCAGGCCGCTCGATCCAGAAGACTGGCATCGAACCCGATCTCGAAGTGGCGATGAGCAAGGAGCAGGCGAAATATATCGCCACCGCGGCCATGCAATATACCGAGGCCGCCTACGGCAATGCACTGGATGCCGATGAAGGCAAGGTCCGTCGCTCGGCTCACGCCGTCCAGGAAGTGCCACCGGCCGATTTCGACACCAAGACCGGTGACTTCGAACTGACCCGCGCGCTCGATGTGCTGAAATATAATGGCGACGCCAAACTGGCCGCGGCCCACCCCCGCGGCGCCAAGCTGGCGGATAGCGACCTGGTCGATAAGCCGGGCGCCAAGTTCGAAGCCAAGGCTAAGGCGGCAACCCCTGCCGGCGCGGTCCCTGGCGCGACTTCCAGCACCAGTTCATCGTCAGCATCTTCGAGTGCCTCTGTCTCCAGCCCGGCATCGCCGTCAAAAAAGTAATATGGCTGTTATAGCAAATAGAGCGTCGTATCCAGGTGGATCGGCGCTCTGTTTATATGCCTGATGTCTGCTCAGACCCCATCCGGCTTGACGACCGGCGCATGAACCAGTTCTTCCATATCGGACGTGTCTGAAATACCTTCCGATAACGGTGGAAACGGCAATTTCTTCAGCTTGCGCGCGCTTAACTTGGTTTTCAGCTTCTTTTTCTTATCCGCTTTTGGCAGCTTTTCAGCCTTTTCAATCTTTGTTTTTTCCTTGACCGGTTTCGGTTCAATCGCACCCGTTTCACGGGCGTGAGTCAGTTTGCGAAGCAGCTTGACGAAACTGTCTCGTTTGGGGGGTGACAACAGACTGAGAATTTTTTCATCGGCCGCCAGCACCCGCGGCGCCATATCGGTTAACGCAGCCTTACCCGCTTCGGCGATCTGCACCAAATTCGCGCGGGCATCTGTTGTCGAGCGCTCACGCACCACCAACTCTTTAGCCAGCATCCGCGATACCAGATCGGCCAGGGTGGAGCGATCTATACCTGTCACCCTGACAAGATCTGTCTGGCTTAAACCGTCTGAGCCCTCCAGGGCTTTGAGAACAGCATATTGCCTCTGGGACAAAGCCCCTTCACCGGCTTCGGCATTATAAATATCGAGGGCGATCTGCAAAACACGATGCAACAGGTGCGAGGGGGATTCATCCAGCCCGTTTTTGGAGATGGCTTTTTCGGCTGACTTCGATTTCTTCACGATAGCCCCACAGTGTTTAGGATCATAAAGACCACCCTGTCACGACTTCACGACATTTTCACGACAATTCGATCCGCACACGGATGAATACCCGTCAGTTTCCGCTCATTTCGGCGTCGGTGATCATATTTTTCATTAAAAAAGGCAGCAGGCAGATTGATAACAGGATGGGTCCGGCAATCATCGACCCCATCTTCCACGTCACCCAGATACTGTCCGATTGTGTACGCCAAACAAGCTCGTTTATCGCCGCCATGGCGAGATAGAAGAGAGCATAATAGAGAGTCAGGCGCGGCCAGGCGGCATCTTTCAGTTTCAGCGCATCCCCCAGAAGTAATTTGAGGGGTTGCTTTTTCAACGCCAGCGCCCCCAGCAATATGCCGGCAATCAGCACATCCACAATGGTCATCTTGATCTTGACGAAGACCGGATCATGGGTAAGCACGGTCAGGATCGTCATGGGTATGGTGATGATGCAGGAGACCAGCGGAATCCAGGCGATACGTTTTTCCATGATCAGTCCGGCGATCAGGGCGAGCAGCGACGCCGCGCCCAGCGCGCCGGACGCCCAGATAAGGGCATCCTTTTGCGGAGTGAGTTTCAGCACTTTCCAGACGAGAAAAGTCAGGCCAAAAACGACCAGCGGACCGTAATCAACGGCCATCTTGACGTAGTTTTGCCTGGGCGTGTCCGGCTTGAGCGCCAGTTCGGGATTGCTTTCGCCAAATTTTTCCGCCACCCCCGCCAGGGCCTTGTCAATGATCTGGTCGCCACGCTTTACCGTGTCATCCGTCGGCAGCTTGTCATCGGTCATTATGTATCTCCAAGCGGCTCAAGGCCGACCATAGACCGGGCGAAATCACGCGCCTTGAAATCGTGCAGGTCTTCGATATCTTCCCCGACACCGATCAGCTTGATGGGGGCATCGGAAGCCTTGGCGATCGGGATCAGAATGCCGCCGCGGGCCGTGCCGTCGAGCTTGGTCATGACCAGCCCGGAGACAAAGGCCTGACGGCCGAAAATCTGTTCCTGGCTGAGGGCATTGCGGCCCACCGTGGCATCAAGCACCAGCAGGGTCTCGTGCGGCGCTTCGGGATCGACTTTCTTGATCACGCGGACGACCTTCAGCAATTCGTCCATCAGGGCCTGCTTGTTTTGCAGGCGGCCGGCGGTATCGATGAGGACGACATCATAACCTTCTTCTTTCGCTTTCACGAAGGAATCGTAAGCCAGACCCGCGGCATCGGCACCCGTCTTGCGGCCCATGAAATCGGCGCCGGCGCGTTCGGACCACACCTTGAGCTGCTCGACAGCGGCAGCGCGGAAAGTATCACCCGCCACGATCAGCACCTTGGCGCCCTGCTTAACCAGCTTTGCGGCGATCTTGCCCAGGGTCGTTGTCTTGCCGGAGCCATTGACGCCGACGAACAGCACGACATAGGGCTTGGGGCCGGAGAGCGGATCAAATGTGCCTTCATGGCCGACCAGTTCATCGGCCAAAGCCTCGGCCAGCGCCGCGCGCACGGCGTTGGCGTCCTTGGCCGAACTGAATTTCTGCTGCGCCATCTTGCCGGCGATGGTGGCGGCGATCTGCGGCCCCAGGTCGCTTTCGACCAGCAGGTCTTCCAGTTCTTCCAGCGCGGTCTCATCCAGCGCTTCCTTTTGCTGGAACACTTGCGTGACCGATTCGGTCAGCTGCGTCGAGGTACGCGACAACCCTTGCGTCAGGCGCTGGAACCAGCCTTTTTTCTTCTCTTCAGTCATACTGCTTGCTGTAGCTCAGTTTGTACGAGGCTGCCAATGCCATGTTTGCCATCGTGGCCATGGATGCGGATATCGCTGATGCCGCCTACCGGAGCCTCGCCCCCAGAATCTAAAGTGAACACCACCTCGGTGAAATCGGCGGCGCGGGCAAAGCCGGGCTTCTCGACCACGCAGGACAGAATGCGGCCATGCTGGCGATTGAGGTGCCGGGTCAGCGCCTCCTCGGCCTTGGCACGCAGCCGGGCGGCGCGTTCCTTGATCAGCGGACGGGCCAGTTGCGGCATCTTGGCCGCCGGGGTCTGCGGGCGCGGCGAATAGGGGAAGACGTGGACGAAGCTGAGGTCGCAGGCATCGACCAGCGACACGGCATTGGCGAACATCTCTTCGGTCTCGGTCGGGAAACCGGCGATCATATCAGCGCCGAAAGAGATATCCGGACGGACGGCGCGGACCTTTTCGACCAGCCGGATGGAATCTTCGCGCAGGTGGCGCCGCTTCATCCGCTTAAGGATCATATCGTCCCCATGCTGAAGACTGAGGTGCAGATAGGGCGCCAGACGTTCCTCTTCGGCAAAGGCGCGCAGAAGCGTATCGTCGATCTCGGCGGCATCGATGGAGGAGAGACGCAGGCGCTTGAGATCGGGCACCAGTTTCAGGATGCGCGTCACCAGATGGCCAAGCTGCGGATTGCCCGGCAGGTCGCCGCCCCAGGAGGTCAGGTCAACGCCGGTCAGCACGACCTCGTTATAGCCCTGCGCCACCAGTTTTTGCGTCTGGCTGATGACGTCGCCGGCGGCGGCCGAGCGCGAATTGCCGCGGCCATAGGGGATGATGCAGAAGGTGCAGCGATGATCGCAGCCATTCTGCACTTCGACAAAAGCACGGGCGCGGTCCTTCAGGCCGTCGATCAGATGGCCGGCCGTTTCCTGCACCGAGAATATATCATTGACGACGATGCGGGCGCTGTCAGGTGTCAGTTTGTAAGCACCGGCCTTTTGCTTGTCGCCATTGCCGATGATGAAATCGACCTCGGCCATGTTGGCGAAGGTGTCGGGATCGGTCTGGGCGGCGCAGCCGGTAACGATCAGCCTGGCGTCGGGGTTTTCCTTGCGAGCGCGGCGGATGGCCTGACGCGCCTGGCGCACGGCCTCGCCGGTGACGGCGCAGGTGTTGAAGATGATGGCGTTGTCGAGCCCGTCCTCGGCGGCGGTCTTGCGGATGACCTCGCTTTCGTAAGAGTTCAGGCGGCAGCCGAAGGTGACGATATCGACCTTACTCACGACAGCTCACCGGAGAACTCGACTTCGATCGGGCCCGTCATGAAGACGTGATCATTCTCCGCCCACGATATATGCAACGGCCCGCCGTCCATGATGACGGCGGCAGATCGGTCAGTCAGCCCCCGGCGGGCCGCGGCCACGAGCGTGGCGCAGGCGCCAGTGCCACAGGCCATGGTGATACCGGCGCCACGTTCCCAGACGCGCATGCGGATGGTCTGACGGTCGAGAACTTGCGCGAACTCGACATTGACGCCTTCGGGAAACAGCGGATGGTTCTCGATCAGCGAGCCGGTGGCGGCGACATCGACGCTATTGACGTCATCGACAAAAAAGACAACGTGCGGATTGCCCATGCTGACGGCGACCGGCGTATGATAGAGCGGCGCATCGATCGGCCCAACCTGCAATTCGAGGCGTTCGGTGTTCATTTCCTCGGCGAGTGGAATCTGCTGCCAGTCCAGGCCCGGCTTGCCCATATCGACAGCGACGGTTCCGGTCTTTTCGTCTGCCTTGATAACAATGGCTTTAGTGGCGCCGCCCAACGTATCGATCTTCAGCGTCTTTTCATCAGCGTTCGGATTCAGATACCAGCCGACGCAGCGCAGGGCATTGCCACAGGTTTCAACCGTGCCGCCATCATTGTTCCAGACGCGCATAAAGGCATCGCCCTGTGGCGATCCTTCTATGCTGATAAGCTGATCGAATCCGATACCGGACGCGCGGTCGCCCCAGGCGCGGATCTGCGCCGGCGCCGGGGTAAAGGCGGTATCGCGGGCGTCAATAACAATGAAATCATTGCCAAGGCCGTTCATTTTTAGAAAAGGACGGGTCATTTCGGGCTTATATAGTCGCAAATTCGCCTGACTGACAGGTCTTTTCGCAAATCATATCATCAGGCCATGTGGCCGGTCATGTCGCGCAGGGCATCGTCACTCTGCACAACTTGATTACGACCCGACTGCTTGGCCTTGTAGAGCGCGGCATCGGCCGCCGCGACCAGATGCGCCCCGTCCATGACCCCGCCGTCTTCGGTAGACGCCAGCCCGATGCTGACGGTAACGATGCCGCGCACGGAAGGCGACGGCAGGGCGAGGCCAACCACAGCGCTCAGCATTCTTTGCGCGACCTGAGCGGCGGCAGCGGCCCCAATGCCGGGCAGGACGATGGCGAATTCCTCTCCGCCATAACGCGCCACTAGGTCGCTTGACCGGGATGCGCAGGCATTGAGTGCGCGGCTGACCCGGCGCAGATACCGGTCGCCTTCGGGGTGGCCGTAGGTGTCGTTCAGCATCTTGAAATGATCGATATCGACCATGAGCAGCGACAGGCTTTCATGTGACCGCAGCGCCCGCTTGAACTCATCCACCAAGGTCTCGTCGAAATGGCGGCGATTGGCGAGTTCGGTCAGGGGATCGATCCGGCTGAGATGCTCAAGATGGCGCTTGTCGTCCTGTGTCCGCAACTGGACCACGACGGTGCGGGCACCGTATCCCACAAGTGCGATCACGAAGCCCACAACCGCCAGCACCGGCTTGTGGAAGACAAGCAGACATGAAATCGCGAACAAAGTCAGGGGCAGCATGATCGGGCTGGCGGCGCGCACGATCAGGCTGATTTGCGGCGATGCCAGCGAAGCGCGGACTTCGGGTGGCCCCGCGAAGCGCCGCGAGGCCATGACGGCCAGGACCAGGAAGGGAATATCGATCAGGACATCGACAAACCCACCGTAGTCCGTGTTCATTTCGTGATGGTTGATATAGGCGGCCGCGACCATATAAATACCTGAAAAGACAGTGACTATCCGGAAAAAATCCTTCTGGAAGCGGTCTGCGCTGGCCTTGTATCGCACCAGATTGAATACGAAGATGAACAGATTCTGGACATCCAGCATCAGCCTGAGTTGCAGCATGCCGGCGTCGTTCGTGCCGGTCATGGTGGCGAAGGTGAAAATGCCGGCAAAGAACAATCCGCCCAACACCAGCGCCAATGCGGCATCGATCAGCCGGACCGGCCAGATTTCGTCATTCGGGCTGGCGACAATGAATGTCAGCGGCACGCCGTAGAGCACATAGAACAGCATCGACAGGCCGGAAAGATCGGTCGTTACCGGCGCGACGACATCCATGTACGAGGTGGCTACGAT
Source organism: uncultured Asticcacaulis sp. (assembly GCA_946480125.1). The sequence goes on along the minus strand of CAMLIY010000106.1, from coordinate 958 downwards.
ACCGGCATCCCACAGGCAAAGGCTCAAGGCCAAAGCATACCAGTTCAGCGCGGCCTGGCTCGAACGCGCACAGACAAGGACTGCTGCCGCGGCCAGCAGGGGCGCCAGCATAAGAAACCCGTAGGATATCGCCTTTGCCTCGCCGGGAAACAGGCTGAGGACAAGCGGATGAGCGACCGCATAGACGCAAGCGGTGATCAATATAACGGATTGTGAGTGTTTCCAGGCCATGTGTCGCCCCTCTGATTACACGTCAGAATGGCATCTCGTTTTTAATTTCGCGCTAAACGGAATGGTTACGCAAAACTTACGAGGTTTGGCTCGGCGCCCCCGGGCCTGTGGTTCCAAGACTTTCCTTTTTTCAATAAAAAAGCCCCCACTTTTTTTGGCGAGGGCTCTTTTTATTGGATCAGGAAAGGTTTGTGGGGTCACAGACCCCAAACCCCATAAGCTTAAGCGAAACCCCGCAGACGCATCAGCGCGTCACGCTGCACATCGCGGCCGAGGAAGTTGCGATAGGCCACGTCCTGCGGAATAGTATCGCCGACGCTGAGGATGGTCTCGAAGTAATGCTTGGCGGTAGGCCCTTCGAAAGGTCCGCCTTCGCTCATGAATTTCTCATAAGCGTCCGCCACCAGCGCATCCGACCACAAGTACGAATAATAGCCCGCCGAATAACCATCATCGGCGAAGATGTGCGCGAACTGGGTCGGGCGGTGACGCATGACGATTTCCTTCGGCATGTTCAGCTTCGCCAGTTCGGCTTTTTCAAAGGCATCAATATCGATATCGACCTCGCCGGCCAGGTGATACTTCATGTCGATCAAGGCGCAGGCCAGGTATTCAACCGTGGCGAAGCCCTGGTTAAACTTCGATGACTTCACCAGCTTGGCCTGCAATTCCGCCGGCATCGGCTTGCCGGTTTCATAGTGGATGGCGAACTGGTTCAGCACCACCG
>CAMLIY010000105.1 GCA_946480125.1 uncultured Asticcacaulis sp. | reverse complement strand
AAACCCCACCACATCGACGGCCTGGCTGACGTTCACGGGCGTGAACATGCCGTTGCTCAAGGCGGCCGTCACCGGCCGGCTGTCATCGAGGCTTTTGACAACGGCGACAGCTCGTCTGACCATCTCGTAACCGGCGGGCGTACCCTGAAGCGGTTCTTCGTTGAAAACCGACCACATGAATACACTGGGGTGGTTCCGGTCGCGGCGCACGAGCCACTCCAGTTGCTCGACATAGTCCGGGCTCACATTGAAATTCCGGTTCTCGTCCATGACCAGAATACCGTGCCGGTCGCAGGCGTCGAGCAGCGACACGTCGGGCGCCCCATGCGAACACCGGATGGCGTTGCTTCCCATCGCCTTAATCTGCCTGACCCGCCAGTCCACCATCGCTGGCGGCACAGCCACCCCCACGCCAGCGTGGTCCTGATGGACGCAGACACCTTTGATTTTCACCGGACGATCGTTCAGATAAAAGCCGGTCGCCGCATCGAAACGGATCGTCCGGAAACCGCACGGCGTCGTGCGAACATCTGCAATTTTGCCCGCTTTTAATAAGGTCGTTCGAACGGCGTAAAGATAGGGATCATCAACCGACCACAAGGCCGGCTCGAATCTCGTGATTTCAACACGAATCTTGCTGCACCACAGCGGAATGGATTTTCCCGACGAACGCGCCGTAGCAATCACCTTGCCCTCGTGATCGAGCAACTCGGCAAGCACCTGAACATCAGCCTCAGCCTGTTCGATCGAATAGAAGGTCACTTCAACCGGGACCTGCCAGGCGCCGTCGGGCGATCGGCGTGGATCGGCGTGTACGCCATCGGTAATGATACTTACCGGCGCCCTATCAACCAGTCTGACGTCACGGTAGATGCCTGCGCCTTCATACCACCAACCTTCGGCAGCCTGTGCATCAACCCGAACAGCCAAAGTGTTGGTCTTGTCGCCGAACGTGGCCATGGAGGTGATATCAATGACAAATCCATTATACCCCGACCAGTTATGCGCAACGGGCGTGCCGTTGAACCAAACCTGGGCATTGGTTGCGATCGCGCCAAATTGAATTTCGAGATAGCGTCCCTCAAGGGAAGGATCGAGCGTGATGGCGCGGCGATACCAACCGATGCCGCGCTTTCGGTAACCCTGGGCGATGTTTTCTTCGGCCGAGGGCGGGCTCTCGATCGCCCAGTCGTGAGGCAGATCCAAGACGCGCCAGTCGCGATCATTGAAGACCGTACCGGCGGCACCTCTGGCGCCACCCGCTTTTGCCGCGACATAGGAAGCCGATTGTTCCTTCAATGGCGGCGCAATGATGTCCCCCGGATAGAACCGCCAGCCGACATTTAAGGACGCCCCTTCGGGCTCCACCGGTGCATAGGTTTCAGACGGCAATCCCGTTTGGTCCACTTTTGCCGTTTGCGACCATGCATCGGCCGGAAGCCATGCCACACCGGCGCTGCCGCCGAGGAGTTGGAGGAGCGTACGTCTTTTCATTTACTCTGCCTAAATTGGGTTCGACTTTTACAGCGACTGGCCTTTCGGCAATCAGACGAGCAATTCGATGAGTGCGACACCTTCCGCCGGAATATCGAGAACGATCCGGCAATCGCGGTCCAGTTTGCGGGATTCAGGCGCGGCGACATCCGCCGCCTTTCTGATTTTGTCCGCCTGGTCGCGCGACAGATACTTTGGCGATCCAAGCGCGCGCCACTCAGGATAGGGCGAGCCACGCACCATATCGACATAACTGATCTTGACGGCTTGTCCTGGCTTGGCGCCTTTGATGTGAACGTCAATGCGCTTATCCGCGCCTATGACTTTCCGCATAGCCACTGATGAATCCGGGATGCCCGACGGCTGCGCCACCTCAGCGAGGTTCCAGACGAGCGCGCTGACACTCTTGCCGCTCTTCGAAGCCAGTACCGGTCCGGAGCCGGCCAGGCGGCGTTGTCCAAGCTTATGCAGAAGCTTGTAGGTATTGAAGGCCGGCTTTGCGATACTGTGATGCGCCATCATGCCCCAGCCATTGTCACCTTCCTTCAACTGAAAATTGGGAATTGTCAGTTCTTCAAAGTGGCCACTTAGGCACCACTGCGACATGCAGTGGACGTATGGGAGACAGTTTGTAATGGTGTGGGCGATCATGGCGGGGCTATCGGAAGACCACTCGCCAAGCCATAACTCAGTTCCCTTGAACCGTGTCGCGTCTATCTGCGAGCGGACCATTTCCATGGCCTTCGGAATGACCTCATTTTGCGAGTATTTATTCGCCTCTCCGAAAATCGGTTTTTGGTCATCGCCGGGATACAGGTGCGTTGAGATGAAGTCGACCGGCAAATTCGACCGCTCGCAGAATGCCAGAAATTCAGGAACCCAGGCGACGGAGGACGTCGCCGGCCCGCCAACCCGTATCGACGCATCAACAGCCTTGATGGCCTTCGCGGCCGCCGCGTACATTTCAAAATACTGGTCTTGCGTCCCCGTGAAGAACCATTTCAGGTTGGGCTCATTCCAAACCTCGAAATACCATTTCCGGACCTCCGCAATGCCATATCTGTCAACGAGATGCTGGACGAACGTGCCGACCAATGCCCCCCACTCGTCTGCGGACTTGGGCGGGGTGATGTTCGCATTGTAGGTAAAGTTGAGTTTGGTTGGACCGCTCGCAAGACGGCCAGGCATGAAACTCAGTTCTACGAACGGCTCAACACCGCGATCAAGAACGCCATCGAACGCATCATCGACGTTCTGGAAATTGGGGACCTTGCCGGCGAGCCCACCGGGCAGCACACCCATGTCGTCATTTAAGATGCCATGAAAGCGCACGCGCTCGATTCCGGCCTCTTTTCTGAACCGCACGAGGTCGTTCCGCCAAGATTCACGCAGGGTGATCGATGCTCTGTCAGAACCGATGCAACGCGACCACTTGTGTTCCAGGGCGCCGAGGTCCGTCGTTACGTCAATCTCGACCGGCAGCGCAACTGATGTCTGTGCCCAGGCGACCCCGCTCATAGCCGTTGCTGCAGCCGTCACGCCCGTGCTCACCATCATCTGACGTCGATTCCACATAGGCTCTCTCCTGTTTATGACGTCTATGCGTCGAGTGTGGTGCGGGGCGCAGCAACTGCGGACCGCACCCGGCGTATTGCCTCAGTCTCTGACCGAAATGATTATATTGAACGTTATCGTTCATTTTAGCGTAAAGGTCAATCACCCATCACGTTTATTACCGATGCACGACATGAGCGGCGCTATCTGGTCAGACGACCGTCAGCACGGCATGCTTCAGGCTTGCGGAGCTATTGCCGGCGCTTATCCGGAATTCACCCGGCTCGACCGCCCACTTCATATCGATGTCCCAGAAGCCCAATGCGTCGGGCTGCATGTCGAATTTTAAAGTTTTCGTTTCGCCGGGCTGGAGCGTGATCCGGCGGAACGCCTTTAACTCAAGGACGGGACGTGGCGCCGACGAGACGGTGTCACGGATATAGATTTGCACGACTTCATCGCCGGCCACGGCACCGGTATTGGCAACATCCACCTCAATGGTAAAACTGTCGTTCCGGGAGATCTGCGATTTTGACAAGCGCGGCGCCGAAAGCGTGAAGGTGGTATAGCTGAGACCATGACCGAAGGGGTACAAAGGCGTTCGCTTACCTTCGACATAGTTGACCAAATCTGATGACGGATGCCGGTCATAGAAGGCAGGAATTTCCCCGACCGAGCGCGCAAAGGAGACGGTCAGCTTGCCACCTGGATTGACGTTCCCAAACAGCACGTCGGCAATCGCTCTTCCGCCCTGCTCTCCCGCGTACCAGGCCTCGACGATTGCGTTCGCTTTAGCCGCAAGTGCATTCACCGCCAACGGCCGCCCGTTTATCAATACCGTTACGACGGGCTTGCCCGAAGCCAGCATGACATCGACCAAACGGTCCTGGTCGCCATATAGATAGATTGAGTTACGGTCACCTGACGCCGCGGCGCTGGTCGCTTCGCGCGTGACCTGCTCATTATCACCGACGACCAGCAAGATGACGTCCGACCGTTCCGCCAGCAAGCGGGCTTCTTCAATGCGCTTGTCGTTGTCTGCTTTAGGCACGGGTCTCATCGCGGCGTAAGGCAGTCGGCGGCCTTTTGAGTCTGGATTGTTAATCCAGACACCATCCGCCTGCTCAATGATCACAGCCTTCCCCGCGACGCTACGAACGCCTTCCAACACGCCGATGGGGTTCGTAGGCACGCCCGAATATCCACCCATAAGCGGGGCGACACTGTTTGGCCCTATGATGGCCAGTTTCAGAGGCTTGTCGGGGTGGAGGGGAAGGATTCCGTCGTTCTTCAGCAGCGTCATGGCTTTTTGCGCGGCTCGCAGAGCGAGTTTCGGTCCGGCCGGGACAGTCAACAGGGCCGCCGCCTCGCCGGCATCCACATATGGCCGCTCGAATAGACCGGCTTCAAACTTGAGGGCAAGAACGCGCGACACGGACCGATCGATGTAGGCGATGGGCAGCCGTCCCTCTTTGACGTCCGCGCCAAGCTTTTGATAGGAATCGCCGTCCGGGAGATTTACGTCGACCCCGGCCTTGATGGCGAGCAACGCCGCCCCTTCCAAATCGGCGGCCATGTGATGCTTGGTTGCCAGTTCTTCGACGGCGCCATAATCGCTGAAATATGCCCCCTTGAAGCCGAGAAGCTCGCGACCGGTTTCCTCCAGCAGCATATGGTTGCCATGTGAGGGCACACCGCCTAATTCATTGTAGGACGGCATAATGATCGCTGCATTGGCGCCAATAGCTTTCTGGAATGGCGGAAGGTAATATTCCCGAAGCGCACGCTCCGACATATCAGAGGGGCTGGTGTTCAAACCATTTTGCGGGGTGCCGTGTATGAAATGCTTCAGAGTCGAGAAGATGCGATCGGGCGCGATCGGCCTTGTCCGCCCCTGAAGGCCACGAACGGCAGCTTGTCCCATTTCTCCGACAAGATATGGGTCTTCTCCGAAAAACTCCTCGCATCGTCCCCACCTTGGATCGCGAATGAGGTCGAGCACCGGGCTGAGACCAACGGCGACACCCCTGCCCCGCGTTTGACGCGCCACATGGGTGAAAATCTCTTCGATCAGATCCGTATCCCAGGTCCCGCCCAAGGCGGTCGGGATTGGAAAACAGGTGGCGCCTTTGACCGCCAGTCCATGTGCCGTTTCCTCGTGAAATAAGACGGGAATGCCAAGACGTGTCTTTTCCACGGAATAGTGCTGGACCGCGTTGGCAAATTCGATTGCATCTGCGGGTTCGCGGAATGAGTTATCGGAAAACTGAGCCCACGACAGGCCAGCCGTATCGGACGGGCGGCCGAGATGCCCTATGCCGTTTGGAATTGCCTGGGCGGCCTTTTCGGTTGAAAAAGCGCCGGTTTTTAAATCGATAATCTTACCCTTGCTGAACCAGAGACCACACAACTGCGCGATTTTTTCGTCAAGGGTCATGCGTGACAAAAGGTCTTTTACCCGAAGCGGAATTGGCGCGACCGCATTGCGGTAGGTCATGGCCTCCTTGGCCACGGTAGATGTGGCGACAAGCGCGGCAGATGAGGCAAGCAAAAAGCGGCGGCTGATTTTCATGGTGATGTCTCGATAATTCTCAGTAGACCTGGGATGACGCAGGGGACGAACGTCAGGCATCTGCGACTAGAAAGTGACGTTGCCCTTGATAACTTCACGCAGCCACAGCGCACTCAGCTTTGGCGTACGCATCTGGGTGGCGAAGTCGACATAATGAATACCAAACCGCTGGGAATACCCCTCGGCCCACTCGAAATTATCGAGCAGGCTCCAGGCGAAGTATCCGTCGATCGGATACCCTTCCCGAACCGCACGCTGAACGTTGGAGACGTAGTTTCGCAGGAACATCACCCGGTCGGTGTCGTTCACCTTGCCATTTACAAGGACATCGGCCGAGGGGCAGCCATTCTCGGAGATGAACAAGGAACGAGGCTTCCAATTTTCACTGACGAGGCGGATGGCCCAGTAGGCGGCTTCGGGACCTACCTTCAGCCAGGACAGACCGATGGACGGAAACGTCTTCGGGCTTGAGACGACAGCGTATCCGGATGGATTTTCCGGTGCAGCCCGCACATAGGTCGGCGCGTAGACATTCAGGGAAACGAAATCGATCGGGCTCCCGATGATCGCCATATCGCCAGCCTCGACAACCGGCCGTTTGGACGTCGCCGTCAGATTATCCTCTGGATATTGTCCTTCGAGTACCGCCGTCAGATACCAGCGGTTCATCAAACGCATCGCAGCGCGCGCCGCCGCGATATTCTCGGGCGTCTCGATCACCGGCACAGGCGAGTTCGTATTTTCCGCCAGCCCGATCTTCACTTTACGCTTCGCTTTTGCGCGGATCGCCTGAACGGCCAGTCCATGCGCGAGCACGGCGTGATGCCCGACTTGTCTTACCTGAGCCGGCGGCAACCGCAAACCGGGCGCATGCAAGCCGCCAAGGTGTCCGCCCTCTACGAACGACTGGAATTCGTTCGTGGTTATAAAATGCCCGACCCGATCAGACAGCTGTTCTGCGACATAGCCGGCGTAGTCAGCAAAGGCATATGATGTTTCCCGCGACTGCCAGCCGCCTTCAAGCCCGGTGGGAAGGTCCCAATGGAACAAAGTAATATGAGGCTCGATACCGTTTTCCAGCAGGTTGTCGACAACACGTTTATAGTGGTCCATGCCCTTGGCATTGACGGTGCCACGCCCTGTGGGAAAGATACGAGGCCAGGCAATCGAAAAGCGATAGCTGTTCATGCCCAGGTTCTTCATAAGTTGTGTGTCTTCACCGTAGCGGTGATAGCTGTCGCACGCGACGTCCCCGGTATCGCCGTTCAGCGTTTTCCCCTGCGTGTGCGAAAAAACGTCCCAAATGGACTCGCCGCGACCATCCTCGTTGACCGCACCTTCGATCTGATAAGCCGAGGTTGCGGCGCCCCATCTGAACTTCGACGGAAATTTGCGGCCTGGCGTGATCGCATGCGCATCCGATGTGGCACCAATCAAAGCACCAGCGCCGAGTACGGCGCCAAAGTTTCGACGACTAAGCATGAGGGACCTCAAAATACGGGAGTGGAGATCGGCGAAAATTGACGAACGCAACGATCAGTTTCAAAAAAATGGCTGCGTCCGCCACGGGGAGGTAGCACACGCAGCCATTATAACAGATCTTCCGGCCTAGAACCGGTAAGAGCTCGTTATGCCGATTTCGCGCGGTGTGGTGGTGTTGATGTACCGGTAGCCGGAGTCGTAGGGTGCGGATTGCGTCACCCACTGATAGTTACTACCCAAAGGCATATTGGTAATCTTACGCTCGTCGAGGATGTTCTTGACGAACGCGGTGATTTCCCAATGGCCATCCTTCAAACGAACGCCCGCGAACAGATCGATGAGCGTCGTGCTCGGCAGTTTGAAATTCGACTGCTCCTGGATAACGGATGGCTTGTAGCTCACGAGACCACGAACGAATGGCTCCATGTCGCCGCCACGGGCAAAGCGGTACTCAGTGTTGCCGGAGAAGCTGAAGTCCGGCACGGCTGCCAGACGTTCGTACTGGCAGAAACTGACATTCCGGGTGCCACTAATTTTCGGCACACCAGCCGAGTCGGGCGTGCCGTCACCATTGAAATCGTTACAGGGAAGTAAGACGCCTTTGTCCCAACGCGCATGAGCGTAAGACGCATTGAGCTGAAAATCCCAATTATCCGTCGGACGCGCAGATAGCGTCGCATCGATGCCCTGTACCTTGGCGTTACCGTTATAATTGACGTCGGTTGTTCCGTTTGGAGATTCGGTGGCATTGTTGATCGGCGCCCCGGCGCCCGTGCATTGGCCAAAGTAGTCCGGGCAATTGTAATAGATGGACGTCAGGCGGGTCAGATAGCCGTCGATTTTCTGGTCGTAGGCAGCAAGTGTATATCGGACCCGGCGATCAAACAGCGACCCTTTCACACCTAACTCCAAAGCATCAGTGACTTCGCCATGGGTTGCGATCAAATCGTCAGAGATTCCGGCGGGAGGCGCAATCCCAGCCGAGCCCGAGCGATAGGAGCGGCCGTAGGACACGTAACCAGTCAAATCTTTGGTGGGTTGCCAGCTTAGCGTCAGGCCGCCCGTGATTGGTTCATCCTGCTGATTGCGCAGGTTGGCCGGGATGCCCTCAATGTTTTGTGAGAAAGCCGGAATGGCGGGAATACCGAACGCTGGGAAACCAGCGTAGCCCGGAGACGTGGCCAAGATATCGGCGATACGCGTGCTTTTGCTGATGGTGTACCGAAGGCCGCCTTCCAGGGTGAATTGCCCCGTCTTGTATCGACCGTTGGCATTGAAAGACACTGTCTCGGCATCTACAGGAATCGTGACGTTGGACTCGATCGGCAGGTAAAGACCATAGACGACAGGGAACGGTCCGAAGAACGAGTCTCCGCGCTGGTTGCTCACCGTCGTGCCGGAATCCTTTTCGTAGAAAGCGCTAAGGCCCCAGCCGAAGGTGTCATTGTCTTTCGACGATAGCCGCAACTCGGCGGTTTTGGAGGTGTTGTCGCTATGCAGAATTTGCGGACTGGCGTAACCCGGGATCGCGTTGGCGCTGTCTGCATCATTCAACACATCCAGTGTGAATTTCTGGTACCCGCCAATGAATGACAGATTGGCGCTGCCAAGATCCCAGTTCAGGTTGGCATTCCAGAATTGCGCCAGGTTCTTGAAGCGGTTTTTACCGTCGGTGACACCTTGATAATCATCGACGTCGATGGCTGGTCCCGATGGTGTCAAATCACCGAAGGCCGAGACCGGCGTATTACCTGGACCGAAGACCTGATTGTACTGGCGAGCCGTGTTGAGAAGATACTGGTAGGTGAAGTAGGCCGTGAAATCGTCAGACGGCTTCCAGCCCAATGTCACACGCGCGCTGTCGGTCGAGCTTTTGGAGCGTTCGCCATTGTTAACATTGCGCACTTGGTTGACGCGGTTTCCATCAGATACACCGGCAACGCGCAGCGCAAAATTGTCGCCGAGCGGCATCGAGTAACCGAACTGCGCATTGTAGGCGCCAAGATCCGTACCTGTGGCTTGCACGTAGCCTTCATGCGCTCCGGAGAAACTCGGACGCTTGGTTGTAATGGTGATGGCGCCGGCCGGCGAAGACAGGCCGCGCAAAAGACCTTGCGGTCCCTTTAGCACTTCGATCTGACCCACATCGTACAGCGCCGTGAAAACGGCATTAGCACTAGTAGGCACTTCGTTCCAATAGACCTGGACTGTCGGGCTGGTTCCGGAATCGGGGTCAAAACCGACACCGCGCAACGTCACGGTATTATTGCGTCCGGTCGTGTTGGTCAGTTGCAAGCCGGGAACAACTTTTCCCAGGTCTTTTGTGTCGAGCAGTTCGTATTTCTTCAGATCCTCGCCAGTGGTGACGTTCACGGTCATTGCCGTATTCTGCAGGGACTGCGACCGGCGACTGGCGGTTACGATGACTTCGGTAGTTCCTGTTTCGGTACTCGCCGTGGGCGATGCAGGTGGCGCTGCCTCCTGTGCTCCGGCATGGCTAGCCCACAGCAAAACGGAAA
>CAMLIY010000104.1 GCA_946480125.1 uncultured Asticcacaulis sp. | reverse complement strand
TCCTGCTGGCCGCCATGACCCTTATCTTCCTGCTGGCCGTGGCGACTCTTTTGCCTTTTTCGCTGTTCTCGGTGGCACGTGCCGGATCGGGTTCGGTCATCACTATCGTGGTCCTGATCGCTCTGTTAGTCTGCCTGATCCCGACAACCATCGGCGGGCTTTTGTCGGCCATCGGCATTTCGGGCATGCAGCGCCTGATCAAGGCTAATGTCATCGCCACTTCCGGCCGTGCGGTCGAAGCCGCCGGCGATGTCAATGTCCTGCTGCTGGATAAAACAGGCACCATCACCTTCGGCAATCGTCAGGCGGTTGAGTTCTTCCCCGCACCGGGCGTCACCGCCCGGCAATTGGCCGAGGCCGCCGAACTGGCCTCATTGGCCGATGAAACCCCGGAAGGTCGCTCGATCGTGACCCTGGCCCGTACACAATTTGGCCTGCCGGAACGTAAAGCTGATGATGTAACAGCGACCTTTATCCCCTTCAGCGCCGAACAGCGCTTGTCCGGCATCGTGGTCAATGAGCGCCACATCATGAAGGGCGCCGGTGACGCCATCGCCGCGCTCGTTGGCCTGAAAGGCGGCGCGGTGGCGGTGGAAGTCACCGCGCAGATCGATGACATAGCCCGCAAGGGGGGCACGCCCCTGACCGTTGCCGAAGGCTCGCAGGTCCTGGGCGTTGTCTATCTGAAAGACATCGTCAAGCCGGGCATCAAGGCCCGCCTGGCCGACCTGCGCAAGATGGGCATCAAGTCGGTTATGATCACCGGCGACAACCCTTTGACTGCCGCCGCCATCGCTTCGGAAGCCGGTGTCGATGATTTCGTGGCCCAGGCAACGCCGGAAACCAAGCTCAAATATATCCGCCAGATGCAGGCCGGCGGCGAAATGGTCGCCATGGTCGGTGACGGCACCAATGACGCCCCGGCGCTGGCCCAATCGGACGTGGCCGTAGCGATGAATTCCGGCACTCAGGCGGCCAAGGAAGCCGGTAACATGGTCGATCTGGATTCCGATCCGACCAAGCTGATCGAAATTGTCGAGATCGGCAAACAGCTCCTGATGACACGCGGCGCGCTGACGACCTTCAGCATCTCCAATGACCTGGCCAAGTATTTCGCCATCATCCCGGCGGCCTTCGCCACCACCTATCCGGCGTTGGGCTTGTTGAATGTGATGCGCCTGACCTCGCCACAAAGCGCGATCCTGGCGGCGGTGATATTCAATGCCCTGATTATCATCGCGCTCGTACCGCTGGCTTTGAAAGGCGTCAAATATCGTGCGGCCAGGGCGCAAAGCCTGCTCACGCGCAATGTGCTGATCTACGGCCTTGGCGGCGTCATTACCCCTTTTATTGGCATCAAGCTGATCGATATGGGGCTGACCGCTGTTGGCTTATCGTAAGGAAATGACCATGACAAATCTTTTCAAACAAGCGCAGGCCACCATCGTCTGCCTGCTGTTCTTCACCTTGCTTTTGGGTGGCGTCTATCCACTACTGACCACGGCCATTATTCAAACTGCTTTTCATGCCCAGGCCGAAGGCAGCCTGATCCGTAATGATGAGGGACAGGTAATAGGCTCGCGCCTGATCGGTCAGGCCTTCAGCCAACCGCAGTATCTCTGGGGCCGCCTGTCAGCCACCGGTCCGACGCCTTATAATGCCGGCGCGTCCTCCGGCTCCAATCTGGGCGTCAATAATCCGGCGCTGATGACGGCGGTAAAAGACCGGATGGCCGCGCTGAAGGGCGCGAAACCTGTGCCCGTCGATCTGGTAACAGCCTCTGCTTCCGGTCTCGATCCGGAGATCAGCCCAGCGGCGGCGGCCTATCAGATACCACGCATAGCGGCTTCGCGCCGGATAAGCGAAAGCGCCGTCGCGCAAGCCATCACGCGTTCGACCAAGGGTCGCACCTTCGGAATCCTCGGCGAAGCGCGCGTCAATGTGCTAGAGGTCAATCTCAGACTGGATGGCCGACTGAAGTGAATACCCGACCCGACCCCGATAAGCTCCTTGCCCTTGTCACCGCTGATGAGAGACGGCTTGCGCCCGGCATTAATGTCCGTGGACGGCTGAAGGTTTTCTTCGGTTCTTCAGCCGGGGTCGGCAAGACCTACGCCATGCTGGCCGAAGCCCAGCGCCTGAAGCATCACCGTGACATTCTGATCGGCGTAATTGAGCATCATGGCCGCTCAGAAACCAAGGCCCTGACTGAGGGGCTTGCCGTTCTGCCCTTGCTGGAAACCGACCATCGTGGCGTTAAGATTCGTGAATTCGATCTCGATTCCGCTATTGCCCGCAAACCGTCACTAATTCTGATGGATGAATTTGCCCACACCAATGCGCCCGGTTCACGTCATCCCAAACGCTGGCAGGATGTCGAGGAACTGCTTGATAACGGTATCGATGTCTACACCACGCTCAATGTGCAGCACCTCGAAAGCGTCAATGACCAGGTGGCGCGCCTGACCGGAATCTGGGTGAAGGAGACTGTACCGGACAGCGTGTTCGACGAGGCGACCGAAATATCTCTGATCGATATCCCATCGGATGAATTGTTGAAGCGCCTGGCCGAAGGCAAGGTCTACGTCTCAGAAGGCGCCAACACCCGCGCCGCTGAGAACTTCTTCAAAAAGCCAAATCTGATGGCCCTGCGCGAACTGGCTTTGCGACGTACAGCTGAACGGGTGGATGCGCAAAGTGATGAACTTAGTGCCGCCATGGGCCAGAATGAAGCGGCGCTGTCCGAGAAAATCCTGGTGCTGGTCGGGCATGACGCGCTTTCAGCACGGCTGATCCGTCACGCCCGGCGAATGGCTGCCCGTGCAAAGGCCCCATGGGTGGCGCTTTACCTGCAAACGGATCGCCACGAGTCCTTAAGCGAAAGAGCCAGGCTGCGCGTCGAACATAATCTTCGCCTGGCCGAAAAAATGAATGGTCAGGTGATCCGTCTGACAGACGCCCATGCCGCCACATTCATTATCGCTTATGCCCGACAAAATGGCTTTACCCGTGTCGTGGTCGGACACCGGCGTGCGCCGCTGTGGTTGAGGTGGCGAAAGTCACTGTCGCAAAAGCTGGTTGAGCGGGGAAGCGGGCTGGAGATCACAACCCTCAGTGAAGACAGGGGCGAACCTGCCGCGACGCGTGAGGTCAGGCGCATGCGTGTTTATGTCGCTCGGCCGGTCAGCTATGTGTGGGCGGTGCTGATCGTCGCCGTAGTGACAAGTCTGGGTTTTCCCATCCGTAATCTGACTGATCCAGACAATCTCGCCCTGTTATATCTGACGGGTGTCGTCATCGCGGCGGCACGTCTGGGTATTGGTCCGGCGTTATTTGCCTCAATACTCAGTATTCCCGCGTTCAATTTCTTCTTTACCCAACCCTATTATACCTTCAGTTTTTACGACACGCATTATTACTTCACCTTTGGCTTCATGCTGACGACATCGCTCATCGTCGGTTCCCTGACCGCGCGGCTGTCGTTGCACACCCGCATGGCGCGCAAGAGCGAGCAGGAAACACGCCTGCTTTATGATCTGACTCGTGGGCTGTCTTCAGTGCGGGGTTATGAAGCCATGGCGGCCATGGCGCGCCGTCACCTTGAACCCGCCTTTCAATCCACGGTAACGTTATGGGTACGCGAAGATACGGCACTTGCCGCCTATCCCCAAAATGAGTCTGATCCTCGTGAATTGGGTGCCGTGCAATGGGTGGCCAGCAATGGCCAGATCGCTGGCCGTGATACCGATACTTTGCCCTCTGCGCGCGGCCTGTACCTGCCTTTGCAGGCCGAAAGCCAGACTTTAGGTGTATTGGGCGTTACGGCCAATGACGGCCGCGCCTTCAGCGGCGCGGATATTCTGGTATTCGAGACCGTGGCATCGGTGATCGCCAGTTCGCTGCAACGGGCCCTTCGGGCTGATGAGGCCGAGAAATCACGCATTGACACGGAAAACGAGAAGCTGCGCAATGTGCTGCTGGCGTCGCTGTCTCACGATCTGCGTACCCCCCTGACCGTCATGAACAACAGCGTCTCCACGCTCCTGAAACAGCGTAAAAAACTGCCTCGCGAGGCAGTCGATGAACTCACCGGCCTGTGGGGACAGATGCAGCGCCTGCAAAAATTTGTCACCAACCTGCTGAAAATGGCCGCAATCACTTCCGGTCAGCTCAAGCTTAATTTCGAGCCCTATCTCATCCAGGAAATCATCGGCGCGGCCATAGCGCGCGTTGAGGCGCAAAAACAAAGCCGTCATATTCGCACGCATGTCACCGGAGACATTCCTCTGGTGAGGATCGATGGCGCATTGATCGAACAGGTGTTGATGAATCTTTTGGAAAACGCCTTTACCCATACCGGCCCGAATGGCGTGATCATGATCTCTGTCGAAAATGACGCAGACCGGGTGCGTGTGCGCGTATCTGACGATGGTGATGGCCTGAAGGCCGGTGAAGAAGACCTGATATTTGAAAAATTTCATACGCATCAGACTGAAAAATCGGATCGTAACGCTTCGGGCACAGGTCTCGGCCTGGCCATATGCCGCGGTATTATCCAGGCACATGGCGGGCTGATTTACGCTAAGAACAACCCGGCTAAAGAAGGCAATCCTGCCGGCGCGAGCTTCATATTTACCTTGCCAGTAGCCAATTCAGTGGCAAAGGATCCATCATGACCAGCACGATCCTGATTATCGAGGATGAAACCGAAATCCGCCGGTTCCTGCGCGCCACTTTGAATACGAATGGCTTTGCCTCACTTGAGGCTGAAACGGCGCATGCGGGCCTGCAAAAACTCATTGCCCAGCGACCTGATGTTATCATCCTCGACCTTGGTTTGCCCGATCTCGATGGCCAGGACTTCATTCGTGATGTGCGCGAATGGTCACAGGTGCCGATCATCGTGGTATCGGCGCGTGAACAGGAAGCTGACAAGGTAACGGCACTGGAAAATGGCGCCGATGATTACCTGACCAAACCTTTCGCTGCGGGGGAACTTCTGGCTCGCATCAAGGTTGCCCTGCGTCATGCCCAGCGTTTGGAAAGCGGCGGCCATACTTATGACTATGACGGAATGAATATCGATTTATCTGCCCGTCGCGTAACCCTTGACGGCGAAGACATCCGCCTGACGCCGATCGAATACAAACTGCTTAGTGTGCTGGCCAAGAACGCCGGCAAGGTGCTGACCCATGCGTGCCTGCTAAAGGAAATCTGGGGACGGCATTCAACCGAGCAGAACCACTACCTACGCATTCATACCCAGCACCTCAGAGAGAAACTGAAGGACGATCCACTATCGCCGCGTTTCATTATAACTGAACCGGGCATCGGCTACCGCCTGAAGGTCTGACGGCAATATTCTAGATGATGCACAACAGGCTGCGAAATATACGTCCTGTTTTGATCCGGATCGGGCAGGGGTTTCCGCTGGTGCCGGCTACAAGAATCGAACTCGTGACCTGATGTTTACAAAACAACTGCTCTACCATCTGAGCTAAGCCGGCACTTAGGCGGACGGTCCTTATGCCCACGCTGTTTCAGCTTGTCCAGACACCCCCGGCGTATTTTTTTACAAATAAGGTGATCATCCCTATATTTCGAACGCCAAAATGGTTTATGACCACGGCCTTCTCATCATTAGAGAACTGAAAGAGCTCCATGTCACGCATCCTGATTACCTCTGCACTACCTTATATAAATGGCATCAAGCACCTCGGCAATCTGGCCGGCTCGATGCTGCCAGCGGATGTCTTTGCCCGGTTCCAGCGGGCGCGCGGACATGAGGTGCTCTATATCTGCGCCACCGACGAGCATGGTACGCCGGCCGAACTGGCCGCAGCGAAGGCAGGGCAGGACGTGCGCACCTATTGCGACGAGCAGCACCTGATCCAGAAGAATGCCGGCGAAGCTTTCGGATTGAGCTATGACTGGTTTGGCCGGTCTTCCTCGCCGGAGAATCGTCAGTTGACGCAGGCTTTTTGTGAGGCGCTCGACAGGAACGGCCTGATCGAGGAACGCGTCGACAAGATGGTCTTTTCCATCGATGACGGCCGCTTCCTGCCGGATCGTTATGTCGAAGGCACATGCCCGCACTGTGGATATGACAAGGCGCGCGGCGATCAGTGCGACAACTGCGGTCGCCTGCTCGACCCGACCGACCTGATCAATCCTTATTCGGCGGTTTCCGGTTCGCGTAATCTCGAAGTGCGCGATACGCGCCACCTCTACCTGCTGCAAACCCAGGTCGAGCCGCAACTGCGCGAATGGATCGCCGGCAAATCGGAATGGCCGCAACTGGCGCTTTCCATCGCCAATAAGCATCTTGAAGAGGGCCTGATCGACCGCGGCATCACGCGCGACCTGAAATGGGGCGTGCCGGTGACGAAGGACGGCAAGCCGCGTCCCGGTTTCGAGGATAAGGTCTTCTACGTCTGGTTTGACGCGCCGATTGAATATATCGGCGCGACCAAGGAATATTTCACAGCTCAGGGAAATCCTGATGGCTGGCAGACATGGTGGCGTCTGGATCAGGGTGCCGATGATGTCCGCTATGTTGAATTCATGGGCAAGGACAATGTCGCCTTCCACACGGTCAGCTTTCCGGCCACGATTCTGGGCTCCGGCGAACCGTGGAAGATGGTCGATACTCTGAAGGCCTTCAACTGGCTCAACTGGTATGGCGGCAAGTTCTCGACCTCGATGAACCGGGGCGTCTTCATGGATCAGGCGCTGGAAATCCTGCCGGCCGATTACTGGCGCTGGTATCTGATCGCCAACGCGCCGGAAAGCTCGGATTCGTCGTTCACCTGGGAGCAGTTCCAGGCGACGATCAACAAGGATCTGGCCGATGTGCTTGGCAATTTCGTCAACCGCATCCTGAAGTTCACCGAATCGAAGTTTGACGGCGTTGTTCCAGACGGCGGCGAGGCCGGGCCGCTGGAAGAGAAGCTCTATGCCGATGTCTCGGCGCTGCTGGTCGAGACGGCCGAGGCTTTCGAGGCTATGGAAATGCGCAAAGCGGCGCAAGCTGTGCGTCGCATCTGGGTTCTGGGCAATGAGTATCTACAGGAAGCCGCGCCGTGGACGGCCTTCAAGACCGATGTGGAACGCGCCGGCGTGATCGTGCGCCATGGCCTGAACCTTGTGCGGCTTTATGCTGTGCTGGCGCAGCCGATCATTCCGTTCGCCGCACAAAGCATCGCCGATTGTGTCGGTGTTCAGTTGCCGCTCGCCTGGCCTTCGGATGACGCCAGGGCCGAGCTCACCAGGCTGGCAGCAGGAACGAACGTCTCCTCCGGCGAAGTTCTGTTTAAAAAGATCGACGACGATATGGTCGCCGAATGGACCGCGCGTTTCGGTGGCAGCGAAGTGTGACGACTTCGTAAGTTTACGAATCCCGTTTTTCATGACTAGTCTTGGAATGTGATATCAACATTTCGAGGGGATCTAAGTATGAATGACTGGAAAAATGTACTCTTCAGCGCTAAGGGGCGCATTCGCCGCCTGCATTATTGGTTGTGGTCGCTGGGGATCAGTCTTGTCTTCGGTGTCGGCATAGGCGCCGTTGGAGGCGCAACGGGCGCTTTCAACAATCTGGAGCGTGGTGAGTTTCCGCCTCTGTTTGGGCTCGTATACCTGATCTGTATTGTGCTTCTGACATGGATCGGTGTTTGTCTGGTATCCAAGCGCTGGCATGACCGCAACAAGTCTGGCTGGATGTATCTCATCCTGTTCATCCCGATCATTGGAGGTCTTTGGACCTTCATCGAATGCGGTTTCATTGATGGCACACAAGGACCGAACAAATACGGTCCGTCTCCCAAAGGCATTGGTGGCTCACCAGACGTTTTCTGATAACGAAAAGGAGGGCCGCGAAGCCCTTCTTTTTTATTTGCCCAGACCGGCAAAGAACGCTTTCCACCATAACACAACGTCATGTGTCATGACCGGCACGCATTTGAGAGTCGCGTCGCAATGGCCGAACTCCCAAATCTGGTGACCGCCCTCCCAGATCATCTTGAGCGCCACGAACAGCACGACCGCGACGCCGACATAGGCGATCCAGCGGTATTTGTGCAGGACATTGGCGATCAGGTTGGCGGCGACGCCCATGGCGGCGATGGAAAGCAGCAGGCCGAAGACCAGGATCGGTACGTGATGCGAGGCGGCACCAGCCACGGCCAGCACATTATCGAGCGACATCGAGATATCGGCCGCCAGGATTTGCAAGGTTGCCGACAGCAGCGTCTTGGTCTTGCCATTTTTTGCCCTGAGTTCGGCGGCGGCCACCTTCGCCGCCATTTCCGGATCCTGCAGGCCGGTGTGTTTTGCGGCTTCAGCTAACTCGGCCTCAGCGACCTGAGTCTGGTGGTGCTCGTGCAGTTCGCGCCACATCTTCCAGCACACCCACAACAGCAATATGCCGCCGGCCAGCAGCAGGCCCACCAGGGCCAGCAGTTCGACAGTCAGAAGCACAAATCCAATGCGCAGGATTACCGCGCCAATGAGGCCATAGAGTATAGCCAGGCGCCGCTTGTCGGCAGGCAGGCCCGCAGCGGCGATGCCGACGGCCACGGCATTATCACCGGCCATCACGATATCGATAAAGATGACCTGCACCAGGGCAAGGCCCTGCGACAGCAGGACAGGGTCGATATTCAGAAACGAAGTCCAGGTCGCCACGGGATCACCTTGAATTGTGTGTTTAACCCTAGATAAGCTAGGGGTGTTTCATGTCAATTCTTATGCCCAAAGCTTAACGACGGGCGCAAACTTCATAAAGTGAAATCGCGGCGGCGTGGCTGACATTGAGACTCTCGAAGCCTCCCGGCATGGGAATGCGCGCTAGGTGATCGCAGTGTTCGGCCACCAGCCGGCGGATGCCTTCGCCCTCGGCGCCCAGAATCAGCACCAGCTTCTTCAGGCTTTCCCCCCAGCCTTGCTGTGCCAGCAATTCATGCAGATTGAATTCGCCTTCACCCGCCAGACCGACGCTTACATAGCCTTGGTCATTTAGTGTTTCCAGGGCGCGCGACAGGTTGGTGACGCGGGCGAATGGCACGACATCGACGGCGCCCACGGCCGTTTTTGCCAGAACGCCTTGCAGGGGCGGGGAATGGCGATCCTGCATGACCATGCCCTTTACGCCGAAAGCCGCCGCCGAGCGGAAAATGGCGCCGATATTTTGCGGATCAGTGACCTGATCGAGCATCAGGATGACATGAAGACTGTTTTTAGCGTCGCGCGCCATCAGATCGTCTAGCGAATCGCCTTCCAGAACGGGGGCATGCAAGGCCATGCCCTGGTGGACGGCATCAGGCGGCAGGAGGCGCGAAATTTCGTTCATCGGCAAACTGCTGATCTTGATGTCCTGACGTTTGAACAGGGCAGGCGGTGCCGATTTCGTCCGTTCCTCACTTAAAAACAGCTTAATTGGTCCTTCTCGCGAAGAATTTTTCAGCGCCGCTTCAACCGCATGAACACCCCATAGCCAGCCTTCATAATTGGCCTTAGGCTTTTGTTTAAATTGCGGTTTATCTCTGCGGTCATCGTCACGGCGTATGTCCTGAACAGGCTTTGCTGCCGAACCTTTGGGCTTGTCGACAAAATTTTGTGACCGGTTTTTGCCTGTTTGCGATTTACGGTCGTTGCGTTCACGAAAAGAGGACACTATAAGACGCGCTCCG
>CAMLIY010000103.1 GCA_946480125.1 uncultured Asticcacaulis sp. | reverse complement strand
CTTTCGGACTGCGCGCCACGGCTCGATAAGGCGAATACAAAA
Organism: uncultured Asticcacaulis sp.; assembly: GCA_946480125.1. The sequence continues at coordinate 9,697 of CAMLIY010000103.1, read as the reverse complement.
CAGCGTTCTTATGACAGTTTTACCCTGAGTGCCTGTCATAGGGGGCACGTCCTTACGGCGGAAAGCTTAAAGTGCGTTCAGATTAAGCGTACCCCTCCCCGTTTCCACAAGGACACTCCAGATGAAAAATCTTATGCAAATCGCGGCTACCGCCGCCTTTATCACCTCTATGGCGGCTATCCCGGCACTCACCCAGGCGCAATCGACACCGGCCACCGACAATATGGCGACCACCTCCACATCAGGCAGCTCTATGACCAGCTGTGACAATGCGTCGTGGACCAATGGCAATGCCTCATCGCGGACCGCCAATACCTCTGCCTCGGCAGACAGCGCCATGGGCAATTGCCCGTCCAGTTCCATGAGCAGCAGCATGAGCGACATGGCCAACAGCACCATGCCCACGACGGCAGGTGATCCGACGGCAGGCAGCACCAACGGCACTCAGGACAGCGCCAGCGTCAGCGCTGATACGATGAGTTCTTCAAGTTCCTCTTCTATGTAAGACGGTTCGTACGAATAAAAAAAGCCGGGGTATTAAACCCCGGCTTTTTTTATTCGGCGGGCGCCATTTCGGAGATGGGCGCCTTGAGACAGGCGACAAAATCATCCCGCCAGCGCGACACATCATTTGTACGGACATTCTCCATCAGCGCTTCCCAGCGGCGCTTGCGTTCCTTCAGAGGCATGGACAGGCCGCGATGCACGGCTTCAGACACATCCTCGCGACTCAGCGGATTGACGATCAGCGCGTCCTTCATCTGCTCCGCCGCGCCGGCAAATTGCGAAAGCACCAGCACTCCCGGATTGTTCGGGTCCTGCGCCGCCACGTATTCCTTGGCGACCAGATTCATGCCGTCACGCAACGGCGTCACCAGGCCGATATCGGCGGCGCGATAGATGCCCGCCAGCTCATCACGGCGATATCCGCGGTTGACATAGCGCAGCGGCACCCAATCCACTGTGGCATAGGCGCCATTAATCTTGCCGGAGAGATTATCCAGCCGGGCCCGCAGGTCCTGATAGGCATCGACCTCATCGCGTGACCGGGTGGCAATCTGAAGCAGGAAGAGATGGCCATGCATGCCTGGATTATTGGCCAGCAGGGTTTCGTAAGCGGTGAAACGCTCCTCAAGCCCCTTGGAATAATCAAGCCGGTCGACGCCCAGCAGCATCTTGCGGCCGGCCTGGCTTGTCAGCATGGTTTTATAGAACAGCTCGGCGCGTTCGCTTTTCAGCGTTTCCTCGAAATCGACCGCATCGATGCCAATAGGGAAAGCGCGAACGCGCGTCTGCTGGCCATGCGCCCGCACCATGCCCCCGTCTGAAACCACCGCCGCGGCGTCATGCACGGCATAGTCGGTGAAGGCTTCGACATCATCCTCCGTCTGGAAACCGACCAGATCATAGCTGAACATCGATTCGACCAGTTCAGCATGACGCGGCAGGGTGGACAAAATGCGCCGCGCCGGCCAGGGGATATGCAGGAAGAAACCGATACGGTTCTTGACCCCGCGTTTACGCAGTTCGCGACCCAGCGGAATCAAATGATAGTCCTGCACCCAGATGATATCGTCAGGGCCGATCAAGGGCAGCAGGGTTTCGGCAAAGCGCGTGTTTACCCGCTCATACCCTTCATCGAAGCTGCGTTCGTAATTCACGAGATCCGGCCGGTAATGAAACAATGGCCAAAGAGTGCGATTGGCGTAGCCGTTGTAATATTCCTGTTCGTCCTGTGCATCGAGATCAAGCAAGGCGACGGTAACCCCGCCGACGACCTGCATGGACATATGTCCGGTATACGATTCGACGGTTTGACCACTCCAGCCGAACCATAAACCTTTGTCTTCTCGCAGCGCGGCCGACAAAGCCATGGCCAGGCCACCCGCCGTTCCTACCCCCGGATCGGCGGGCGGGTTAACGCGGTTAGATACGACGATAAGACGGCTCAATGGCGGTCTCCAGTTCAAAAAATTCGGTTTGCAGCCCGCGTTCGAGCCAGTGATGGACAGCTTGCACATTGCCCAGACGATAATCAGCGTAGGTTTCGCGCAAGCCTCCGACCAGCACACCGGCGCCGCCAAAACTGCGCACGACGCGAAAGCCGTCCTCGTCGGTCAGATCATCGCCGACAAACAGCGGCACAGTGCCGGCGAAGGGCGGCTCAACCATGAAGGCGCGCACCGCCCGGCCCTTGTCCATGCCGGGCGTCAGAAATTCGACCACCATGATCCCGCGTTGCAGCTTAAGGCCGGTGCGCCGCGCCAGATCCTCGGCGAAGACCTCGACCACGGGCTCCAGAGTGGGCTCAAGACGGTAGTGCAAAGCCACGCTCAGCGGCTTTTCCTCGACATGAAGTTCCGGATATTTGCGTACGAACGCCGCGATTTCCTGACGCGCCTGAGCGACGCCGGAATGAATCGGCGCCACGACCATATCGAGACGGGCGTCGCGGCGTTGCAGACCATGGCTGCCAGCCACCGCCGGCACCACGCCTTCCAAGATGCGGTCGATATCGGCGATCGGCCGGCCGCTGACCACGGCCACGCGTCCGCCCAAACGCAGGGCCAGATTACGTATCAGCGCATTGCGGTCGATATCAGGACCCACTCCATCGGGCAGGTCGGTAAAGGGCGCCAATGTGCCGTCGAGATCGAGAAACAGAGAAATATTGTCCAGGCGGTAGCGGACAGGGGCATCAACCATCATGCGCCCGGCATCCTGCCGCTGTCGCCGGTTACCATAGATTTCATTCGCCCATTCCACTTCATAACTTACCGGATACACGGCAAATATACCTCACCGAACATCGTTTTTAAAGTACAGCCCAGCCTCAATTGTGACAAATTCAGAATATTTATTGAGATTATTGAGATGAATATGAAAAATAAATTTTCCATAAAGACAATATTTTCATCTTGAGGCCGCACAGCCTTGTGATTATTAACTTAGCACCCGCAGCAAAGTCTTTTCAACCGACCTCTCGTTTCTGTGATCGGTTGTGAGATATTTCGTGATCATTTCAAATGCGTATTCGCGCGTGAAGATATATTATTCGGAGTCTGCCCTTGGCATCCCAACCGACCCTCGATCTCGCTCCTATCGGCAATTGTGCCGCCACAGCCCTGATCGACAGGAGCGGCCGCTTTGTGTGGGCCTGTTATCCGCGCATTGATGGCGAGCCGGTGTTTTCCGCCTTGCTGGAACCGAGTTGCAGCGGATCGGCCGGGACGGACCCAGACGCAGGCTTCTGGTCAGTGGAGATGGCCGATGTCAGCGAAATCACGCAGGCCTACATCCGCAACACCGCCGTATTGCGTACGGAAATGCGCGACAGCCACGGCGCCGTGGTTGAGATCATCGATTTCGCCCCGCGCCTGCACCATCTCAACCGGACCTATAAGCCCTGGGCCTTTTATCGGCTGATCCGTCCGGTTTCAGGTACGCCGCGCATTCGCATGAAAATGGCACCGACCGGCCATTGGGGTGGCGATCTGGGCGAAGCGACCTACGGGTCCAGCCATATCCGCTATGCCTGCGGGCCTGCCGTGATGCGCCTCACCACCAATGCGCCCCTCACCTATCTGCGCGAAGACCAGACCTTCCGCCTGGAGGGGCCGCTTGGTTTCCACTTGGGCCCCGATGAGCCTTACCCCAATGACGTTCTGACGGACGCCGAGCATATGCTGCGCGCCACCGTCGCTTACTGGCAAAACTGGGTTCGCACCCTGACCATCCCACTGGAATGGCAGGAGGCCGTGATCCGCGCCGCCATCACGCTGAAGCTCTGCTCCTATGACGATACGGGCGCCATCGTGGCCGCCATGACGACCTCCATTCCCGAAGCCGCCAATACCGGCCGCAACTGGGATTATCGCTACTGCTGGATACGCGACGCCTATTATGTGGTGCGGGCCCTGAACCGGCTGGGCGCCGCCGATATGCTGGAAAGCTATCTCGTTTACCTGCGCAACCTGACCGACCAGGCCGCCGGCGGTCATGTCCAGCCCCTCTACAGCGTGTCTTTGCAAAGCGACCTGACAGAGCGGATCGCGCCCGACATGAAGGGCTATCGCGGCATGGGACCGGTGCGAGTCGGTAATCAGGCCTATGAGCATCATCAGCATGACGTTTATGGCCAGATGATCCTGCCGCTGACCCAATCCTTCTTCGACGCCCGGTTCCTGCGCGTCGGCACAGAGGCTGATTTCCATGCGCTGGAAAAGGTCGGCGATCGCGCCTTCGCCGTCTATGACAAACCTGACGCCGGCCTGTGGGAATTCCGCACCATCGCCCGCGTCCATACCTATTCGGCGCTGTTGTGCTGGGCCGCCTGCGACCGGCTGGCCAATGTGGCGATATCGCTGAGCCTGAATGACCGCAGCAATTTCTGGTCGGAGCGCGCCGGCATCATCCGCCAGGCGATTGAGACAAAGGCATGGAATGAAAAGCTCGGTATATTCACAGGTTCTTTCGGCGGAGATGAAGTGGATGCCAGCCTTCTGCAACTGTTTGAACTGGGCTTCCTGCCGGCCAATGATCCGCGCTGTATCGCCACCTTCAAAGAATGCGAACGGCAATTGCGCAAGGGCGATAACTTCTACCGCTATGTCGAGCCGGACGATTTCGGTGAGCCGGAAACCGCCTTCAATTTCTGCACTTTCTGGTACATCGAAGCCCTGCACCTGCAAGGCCGCACAGAGGAGGCGCGCGACCTGTTCGAGGCCATGCTGGCGCGCCGCACCCATTCGGGCCTGCTGTCGGAAGATGTCCAGGTCGAGACCGGCGAACTGTGGGGCAATTTCCCGCAGACCTATTCTCTGGTCGGGCTGATCACCTGCGCCGACCTTCTCAGCCGCCCCTGGACGACGGTGCGATAATCGAACCCGATAACTTTGTCTTGCCAGCCTCCAGTTCATCGGCTATATACTGAACCAAATGGTTCAGTATATAGCCCCTCTTGATGCCTCTTTCGCTGCGCTCGCCGATCCTACCCGGCGCGGTGTGCTGGAGCGGCTTGGCCGCAGCGATGCCTCGATCACCGACCTGGCCGACAGGTTCCACATGACCCTTACCGGCATGAAAAAGCATGTCAGCGTGCTGGAAGCGGCCGGTCTCGTCATCACCAAAAAAGTGGGGCGCGTGCGGACCTGCAAGCTTGGCCGACGCCAAATGGCGGAGGAGGCGGCGTGGATCGAACGCTATCAGCAGCTTTGGGCTGAACGGTTCGATGCGCTGGATGAGATTGTCGAAGACTTAAAACAGAAGGAAAAAACCGATGAATAACCAGCCAACAGTTGAAAGAAAGTCTGATCGTGAGCTTGTGGTGACCCGAACCGTCAATGGCCCGGCGCGTCTGGTTTATGAGGCGTGGAGCAATCCCGAACTTTTCAAGCGCTGGTGGGCGCCAAAGTCGTTCGGCCTCGTCATACTGTCATGCGAAATGGACGTCCGCACCGGCGGCGGATATCGCCTGGTGATGAGCCACCCTTCGGCCGAACAACCCATGGCCTTCTTTGGTAAATATATCGAGGTGGTGCCAAACGCGCGCATCGTCTGGACAAACGAGGAAGGCGAAGGCGAGGGCGCCGTCACCACCGTGACCTTCGAGGAACGCGACAACCAGACCCTTGTGGTATGGCACGACCTCTATCCCTCGAAGGAAGCGCTTGATGCCGCCATGGCCGATGGCAGCTGCACCGGCTTTGCCGATCAGTTCGCGCAACTGGACGAGCTTCTCGGCAGCCTGGCCGCCTAGTTTCCTGTCAGGCGGGCCTCCAGCAGGTCCGCCTCACGCACCAGCTTGCGGGCGGTTTCATCTGACAATTCGCGGGAACGGCTCAGTTCGTAAAAAACCTCACGTTCGGCCCGGATACCGGCCAGTCGCAGATCGCGTTCGATTTTTTCGAGATGGCGCAGATGCTTTGAAGCTTCACCGCTTTTGCTCTGGCTATCCAGCCTGCGGCGATAGAGCTCCATGACGCGCGCGCTGGCCTCGGCGTAAAGTTCGGTGTCTGCCTTACCGATCTTCATGGCCTTTTGCAGGTGTTCGATAGCCTCGATGGCGGCTTCGGCTGCTGCCGAACGGGCGCTGTCCTCTTCGGCCAGCGCTTTGGCTTCCGGCGGCAGTTTCAGCCCCTTCAGCAGGAAGGGCAGGCCTATACTGGCCAAAAGCAGAGACACCACGATCACCGCCGCGGCCAGGAAGATGATCAGGGTGCGCGCCGGGAAAGCCGAGCCATCCCCCACCACGAAAGGAATGGTCAGGACACCGGCCAGAGTTATGGCGCCACGCACCCCCGCCAGCGACGTGGCGGCGATCAGGCGCAAGCTGGGTTTTTGAACCGGCTGCCCCTTGAGGACAGCCCGGAACAGGGTGAAGCGCAGGGCGACCCACACCCAAATAAAGCGCAGCGCGATCAAGGCGAAGCTAATCGCGATGACATATACAATCAGCCACAACGGGTCGGAGTGTCCCGTCAATGGCACGACATGGGCGGCGCGTGACGCAATGCTGGGCAGTTGCTCGCCCAGCAGCACGAAGATGACACCATTGGCCGTGAACTGGATCATGTCCCAGACCGCATTGCGACGCACCCGCGTCTCGGCCATGGCCTGACCTGTCTGCTCGGCATAGCTCATGGTGATGCCGGCGGCGACGGCGGCCAATATGCCGGAGCAATGCAGGTGCTCGGCCAGCAGATAGGCGCCGAAGGGAATGAGCAGGCTAATCAGGACCTGAGAGCCTGACTCATCGCCAACATGACGTGAGATAAAGCCCTTCACCCGCGTGATCACCCAGGTGACGCCGATGCCAATGGCCAGGCCGCCAATCGCCAGCCACAGGAAGGTTCCAAAGGCTTCGACCATTGAAAAACTGCCCGTGACAACGGCGGCGACCGCGAAGCGCATACAGACCAGACCGGAGGCGTCATTCAACAGGGCCTCCCCTTCGAGAATGTGCATCAGGCGCTTGGGAATAGGCACCTTGGTGGCGATAGCCGACACGGCGATCGGATCGGTGGGCGAGATAATGGCTGCCAGCGCGAACGCCGCGCCCAGTGGCACCAGCGGAATCATCCAGTGAATCAACAGCCCGACGCCAAGGACTGTGAAAAAGACCAGACCCAATGCCAGTTGCAGAATGGTCGCCTTGTCGCGAAACAGGCCTTCTTTTGGAATCTTCCAGCCGTCATAGAAAAGCAAAGGCGGCAGGAACAGCAGGAAGAAAACATCCGGCTCCAGATCGACGGCCGCGCCCGTTGACAGCGCGATGATCGCTCCCAACGCGATCTGGACCACGGGGGTAGGTATGGCTACCGGGGACAAACGCGACAGCCAGCCACTGACCACGACGGCCAGTAGCAGAAACAGGGATATGGCGACGCTTTCCATGCGTTCAGGACTCCGGTAGCCGGTTGATCGCGGGTTTGTGCCTTAGAGCCTATTCCTGTCTAAGCGGTCAATGCCATGTTACACATCTCCTTACAAAATACGCGGAATCGTGATGTCTTTTTATCCATTAACAATTGACGTTTCAGCCCCCGCCCCCTATGTCTCCGGCCGTTTGCGCGCCGGGTGGCGCTTGCATTTAAATTTCAAAGGAGATGATACATCATGACAACTGAACTTCTGGAAGGTTGCACGGGTGTACTGGTCCTTTCCGATGGCACGGTCTATCAGGGCCTGGGCTGCGGTGCGACGGGCGATGCGCTGGGCGAGGTCTGTTTCAACACCGCCATGACCGGCTACCAGGAAATCCTCACCGATCCCTCCTATATGGAGCAGATCGTCGCCTTCACCTTCCCGCACATCGGCAATGTCGGCGTTAATGCTGATGATGTCGAGCAGTTGGGCAATGATCCCAAGCGTGCCGCCAAGGGCGCCATCTTCCGCGACGCCCCCACCCCGCCGGCCAACTGGCGCTCGGATATGAGCTTCAATGACTGGCTGACTTCACGCGGCGTTATCGGCATTTCCGGCATCGACACGCGATCGTTGACCCGGAAAATCCGCGAAAACGGCATGCCGCATGGCATCATCGCCCACGCGCCAAATGGCGTCTTCGATCTCGAAGCCCTCAAGACAAAGGCCCGCGAATGGGCCGGTATCGGCGGCCTGGACCTGGTTTTGTTTTATTAGTCGGCGAAGTCCTAGATCTACACCACGGATCTGTGGCAATGGCCGCAAGGCTATGCCGACGGCACCAGGCATGAATTCAAGGTCGTGGTCGTCGACTATGGCGTCAAGCAGAACATCCTGCGCGCCCTCATAGATACCGGCGCCGACGTTCAGATCGTGCCGGCCCAGACAACGGCTGAAGATATAATCGCCCGCCGCCCCGATGGTGTTCTGCTGTCAAATGGCCCTGGCGACCCCGCCGCCACGGGTGAATATGCCGTGCCAGTGATCAAAAAACTGGTCGCTTCGGGCATTCCGGTCTTCGGTATTTGTCTGGGTCATCAGATGCTCGCCTTGGCCTTAGGCGCCAAGACCATCAAAATGAGCCAGGGCCATCACGGCGCCAACCATCCGGTCAAGGACGAGACCACCGGCAAGGTCGAGATCGTGTCGATGAACCACGGCTTCGCGGTCGATCGTGATTCGCTGCCGGAAGGCGTGGTTGAAACCCACGTCTCGCTGTTCGACGGCTCCAACTGCGGCATCGCCATGACCGGCAAGCCGGTCTTCTCGGTTCAGCACCACCCGGAAGCCTCTCCCGGCCCGATCGATTCGCTCTATCTGTTCGCGCGCTTCGCCCAGTATATGCGCGACGCCAAGGTTTCGGCCTAAACTATATCCCGCCAGTGTTCGCTGTGATCTCCGGCATGGTTATCCATGCCGGGTTTGGTCAGGGTCCGTGTGGGTTTCAGCCAACTGGTGATACGGCGCTTAGGCGCCTCGTTCCACGTTATGTTGAAGGCCCAATAGGTCGCAAAGAATTCCAGCTCACTGTAGGGCAGATTGTCGTGAATCCACCAGGCGAGTTTCTGCCAGTCGCCTTCATTTTGAAACCGGTCCCAGAAGCCCGGCACGACGATGCAGGCCGTCGCGCCCATATGCCCATTAGCATCGCGCCTGTCCCAGATATGTCCGGCGTAATTGCTGTCATTACTGGCGCAATTATAGCCTTTTTCATTACCGAGGCCATTGACCTCCTCAGAACGATAGGCCGAACGAATGGCAATCCGCCCAAAAGTATCCTGAAGGGGTTCCAGCAGTTCCTGACATAGTTTTTCCCCGGCGCTGATGGCCAACTCAGGATCTTCCGGCACATTGGACAGGCCATGGATGGCGGCGATATCTGAAAAAAGGAAATCACGCATAAAGAAGGTTTTAGACAAACGCGCCCGACCGAATACAGTCAGGGCGTTGACAGACGTGGGTTTACGCAAATGAAAATCTCCCAGTTGGATTTGTGGCTCACTTGATGGAGCGTTTGTTGCCCGATATTACAGTCCTTCACACATAGCGGATCGGTCCGAGATTCTTAACATCAAGACTTGCAACGACCGCCCTTAGCCTCTAAAGCACCCCCTTAGCCATAAAACATACAGCGCCTGTCAGGCGCGTTTTCATCGGACTGTGACATTCACAGCCCGCTCTAATTTTGCGCAACCGTCATGCCGGTCGCGCCTTGTGTACGAAAGACCGAGATGCCCAAACGCACAGATATCAAGTCCATTCTCATTATCGG
>CAMLIY010000102.1 GCA_946480125.1 uncultured Asticcacaulis sp. | reverse complement strand
TCAAGAACAAGATCGCCCCGCCGTTCCGCGAAGTCGAGTTCGATATCCTGTTCGGCCAGGGCATTTCCAAGATCGGTGAAATCATCGATCTGGGCGTCAAGGCCGGCCTCGTCGAAAAGTCAGGCTCCTGGTATTCCTATAATTCCACCCGCATCGGTCAGGGTCGTGACAATGCCCGTGATTTCCTCAAGTCCAATCCGGAGATGGCCAAGGAAATCGAAATGGGCATCCGCAAGAAGTCAGAAGCGCTGGCTGAAGAACTGCTGGGCACCCCGGAACCGGACGCCAATGAAGGGGATGAGTCGTTATAGGAATGCCTCGCGAAGCCATTCCTCTATACGCTGTTTGACGAAGAAGACGCCTGTAACGGGCGTCTTTTTTGTTATGCGGTTTCAGGAGGGGCAAAAAGATAGCCCCGATGCCGCAAAGGTCTTTGCGCTTGGCGGGAAGCCCCTCTATATACAAGCCCTTGTTTGATCTTACCCCGAATTGAAGCCAGCCATGCCGTCCTTAAATCAGATACGTCAGACCTTCCTCGATTACTTTGCAAAGCAAGGCCACGAGGTCGTTTCGTCCTCGTCGCTTGTGCCGCACAATGATCCGACCCTGATGTTCACCAATGCAGGCATGGTGCCTTTCAAGAACGTGTTTACCGGCGCTGAAACACGACCCTATAACCGTGCCACCAGCGCGCAAAAATGCGTGCGGGCTGGCGGCAAGCACAACGATCTCGATAATGTCGGTTATACGGCGCGGCACCACACCTTTTTCGAGATGCTCGGCAACTTTTCCTTCGGCAACTATTTCAAGGCCGAGGCGATTGAGTTTGCCTGGAAGCTGATCACCGAGGACTATGGCATCGACAAGAACCGCCTGATGGCGACGGTTTACATCGATGATGATGAGGCCTTTAACCTGTGGAAGAAGATCGCCGGCCTGCCGGACTCGAAGATCGCCCGTATCGCCGGCTCCGACAATTTCTGGTCGATGGGAGATACCGGTCCATGCGGACCCTGCACCGAAATCTTTTATGATCACGGCGACCATATCTGGGGGGGACCGCCAGGTACGCCGGAAGAGGATGGCGATCGCTTCGTCGAAATATGGAACCTCGTCTTCATGCAGTTCGACCAGTCGGCCGATGGCACGCGTATCAGCCTGCCGAAGCCCTCGATCGATACCGGCATGGGGCTTGAACGGGTGGCGGCCGTATTGCAGGGCGTGCACAACAATTACGACATCGACCTGTTCCAGACCCTGATCCGGGCATCGGAAGCCGCTACCGGCGTCAGGGCCGAAGGCGACAACCTGCCGTCGCACCGCGTGATCGCCGATCATCTGCGCTCATCATCCTTCCTGATCGCTGATGGCGTGACGCCTTCGAATGAAGGCCGCGGTTATGTGCTGCGCCGCATTATGCGCCGGGCCATGCGCCATGCTTATCTGCTCGGCGCACAGGAGCCGCTACTGCACAAGCTGGCGCCAACGCTCGTCGGCGAGATGGGCGGCCACTATGGCGAATTGAAACGCGCCGAGGCCAGCATCATCGATACCCTGCGCCAGGAGGAAGAACGCTTCCGCCGCACCCTGGGCCGAGGCATGAGCCTGCTTGACGAGGCGACCCGCGACCTCAATACCGGTGATGTCATGAGTGGCGAAACCGCTTTCAAACTTTACGACACCTACGGTTTTCCGCTTGATCTGACGCAAGACGCCATTCGCGGCAAGGGCCTGACCGTTGATACGGCTGGTTATGATGCTGCTATGCTTCGTCAGAAGGAAATGGGACGGGAAAACTGGGCCGGTTCCGGTGAAAAAGCACAAGCCGCCGAATGGTTTGCCATCCGTGATGCCGTCGGAGCTTCGGATTTTGTCGGTTACGAAACACTGGAAACGCCGGCGCAAATTCTGGCGGTTGTGCATGAGGGTAAGGGCGTTGCCGAAGTGGATACCGGCGATACAGCGGATGTCGTCTTCGACAAGACGCCCTTCTATCCGGAAGGCGGCGGACAAGCCGGTGATACCGGCACGCTGACCTTTGCCGATGGCGGCCGCGGGCGCGTGCTGGATACACAAAGGCAGGCTGGTGATTTGATTGTTCACCGCGTCGAAGTGACTCAAGGCAAGCTGACCGTTGGGGGACTGGCAAATCTGGCGGTTGATGGTGAAAAGCGCCAGACCACGCGTTCGAACCACTCGGCGGCGCACCTGTTGCATGCGGCGTTGCGGCATGTTTTAGGACCGCATGTGGCGCAGAAGGGCCAACTGGTCGACGCGGAGCGCATGCGGTTCGATTTCAGCCATGGCGCTCCCCTCAGTGATGTCGAGATTGCGCGCATTGAGGCCGAGGTCAATGCCGTGATCCTGCAAAATGAAGCGGCCGCCACTAAGCTGATGTCGCCGGAAAAGGCCATAGAAGCGGGCGCTGTGGCGCTGTTTGGCGAGAAATACGGCGAAGAAGTCCGCGTATTGGCCCTGGGTCATGCGTTGGATGGTGAAGGCGACTATTCGGTTGAGCTGTGTGGTGGCACCCATGTGTCGCGCACCGGCGATATAGCCCTGTTCAAGATTGTTTCCGAAGGCGGCGTAGCTGCCGGTATCCGCCGGATCGAGGCCCTCACAGGCGAGGCGGCGCGTCAGTATCTGCTGGGGCAGGCCGGTGTGGCCACGGCTTTGGCCGATCAGTTCAAGGTGCCGGTCAGTCAGGTTGAGGCGCGGGTCGAGGCCTTGCTCGCCGAGCGCAAGCGCCTGGAAAAAGAACTCTCCGAAGCCAAGCGCGCTTTGGCGGTTGGCGGCGGCGGGGCCGCTTCCGGTCCCGAAGAGATCAATGGTGTCAAGATTATAGCCCGTGTGCTGGAAGGCGTCGGCGGCAAGGATCTGCGTCCGCTGGCCGAGGATTTCAAGAAGTCGCTCGGCAGCGGCATCGTGGCCCTGGTCGGCAAGCTGGACGGTAAGGCGGCGGTGACGGTGGCCGTGTCGCCTGACCTGACCGGCACATATAATGCGGCGGAACTGGCCAAGGCGGCGGTGATCGCCATGGGCGGCCAGGGCGCCGGCGGCAAGGCCGATTTCGCTCAGGGTGGTGCGCCGGATGACACTAAGGCCGATGCCGGAATCGCGGCGGTCAAGGCGCTTATTTAAAAGCCCCTCCAGACTGTGAAAGTGATACCCTGTTTGGAAACAAGCAGGGTATTTTCATATGAACAGACACATTGTGGGCAGATTGGCAGGCAAAACGGCCCTTATCACCGGCGCGGCCAGCGGCATCGGCGCCGCCATCGCCGAAGCCTTCGTGGCGGAAGGCGCGCGGGTGATTATCAGCGATATCAATGCCGAAACCGGGCAAGTCAAGGCGGCGGCTCTGGGCGAAAACGCCCACTTTTTGCGCCATGACGCGACGGACGAAAGCCAATGGGCGGCGGTCATGGCCGCCATTGTCTCCAGACATGGCGGGCTTGATGTGCTGGTCAATAATGCCGGCATCACCGGCACCGAAAGCGGGCGGTCACATGATCCGGAGCATACAAGCCTGGAAGACTGGCATCAGGTGATGCGGATCAATCTAGACAGCGTGTTCCTCGGCTGCAAACACGCCATCCAGGCGATGCGGGCCACCGGACGGGGCGGTTCGATCATCAATATGTCGAGCCGGTCCGGGCTGGTGGGCGTGCCGAAAACCGCTGCCTATGCCGCCAGCAAGGCCGCGATCCGCAATCACAGCAAGACTGTGGCGCTTTATTGCGCCGAGCAGAACCTCGGCATCCGCTGTAATTCGCTCTATCCGGCCTCGATCCGCACGCCGATGTGGGACGCCATGATCGATGGCGCGGAGGATGAAAAACGCTTGCTGGCCGGCATGCCGCTGCATCGCTTTGGCCGGCCGGACGAGGTGGCGGCTGTGGCGATTTTGCTGGCCTCGGATGAAGCGACCTATATCACCGGATCAGAATTCAATATCGATGGCGGCATTCTGGCGGGCACGGCAACTTCGCCGAAATAATCAACTGAGCAGGAGCGCAAGGGCGGACAGGGTGAACAGGCTGATCAGGGTCGACTGCGCCACCGATTTGGCGGCGCCTTCGAACCACAGGCCGTACATTTTGGACTGGATGAACACACTCACCGCCGTGGGGGTGGCTGACAGGAAAACAAAGACACGGAAAGTCAGCGGATCTACGTGCAGCAGCGTAAGCGTGATGGCGACCAGCGCCGGAGCCAGCAGGATCTTGCCGATAATGGCGGCGGCGCTGGTAATATCGGGCCGGATCAGATTGGCAGTTGGCATCAGGGCCAGCATGCCGCCGAGCGCCACCAGGGCCACGGGCGGTCCGGAATGGCCCAGCATATCGAGCGCGTTTGCAATCGCCGGCGGGAAGTGAAAACCGAGTAGCATACATAAAACGCCGATCAGCGCGCCAATGACGGTGGGGTTGCGGGCGGTATTGCTAAGCGCGGTCAGGATGGTCTGACCTGAGGCCTTGGCCAGGCCGGCACAGCCCAGGCTGAACAGAAGAAGGAAATCAGCGGCCACGACCAGCGGGCCGGTATGCGAGACAGCCGGGCCAAACAGGCTGATGGCTATGGGAATGCCTAAGAAGGCCGAATTATTGATGAAACCGGCCATGCCGGCGGCGACCGAGTCGTCCTTGCGGCCTTTCAGCACGCGAACTGTGAGGATGACGAGGCCGGCGGTCACGATCATGGCCGCGAGATAGGCCAGCAAAGGCACGGTCATGGCGGGTTTGAAAGGAGGCAGTTTGGCGAAGCTCGTCACCAGCCAGCATGGAAAGGCAAGCCAGTAGAAATAGGCGGACAGGCCGTCGAGCCCTTGCGCGTTCAGACGTTTCAGGTTCACCAGCAAGGCTCCGAGGCCGATAAAGGCGAAGAAAACCAGGACGCGGATCAGGGTGTCGAGCATGGAAGCTACATGCCCTCTAAACGACCGTGAGACAAGTCCGATCAGCCGTTCTGCTGACATTCCCGCATCTCCAGCCCGAACGCGGAGGCGACCCGCGCAAAGGGGGAGTGGGAATTTGCGCCGCTTGCGCCTCAGCACGTTTTTTCACGGCCAGTTCTGCGCGGGCCGCTTCGAAAGCGTCGGTGTAATCAACATAGGTGACTTTCTGCCAGGACGGCACGGCACTTGGGTCGATCGCCGCCGCTCATCGCCCCATTTCAGCGTACTGGCCAGGGAGACCTGCGCCTTGATCGCCGCTTCTTTGTGGGTGGCACGTTCGGCGTCGACTTTGCGCGGTTTCGGTTTCTGCCGCTCGGCGCAGTCATAGCGGCTGTAGAGGAGCTCAATGACGGCGGCCACGCGCGCCGCGCGCTCTACGCCCGGCAGGTCTGCGGGATCGTCCATGGCGGTGACCTTGAGCAGCATCCGGTCGGCAAAGGCGCACAAAAGCCCGCGCCGCTTATCCTATGCGGGTGGAGGCGCTTCGAACACTTTATTGTCAGCAATTCAACCGTGACACGCATTTGCATATATGATACATATTTGATATGTAAAATTTTTGGCCTCAACCTTACCATTATACCGTCGTCCCACGAGGTCTTCTTCTTGCCGGTAGCATCCAGGCGAATAAGACCGCCCCATTCTTTTGTTAATTTCGAGATTGTTAGAACATTAGAACATATGGCTTTTGACCGCTTTCGCTTCTTGCCGCTGTTAGGCGGGCTATTGTTTTTGCTCCTCGCATCTTCTTCGGTACAGGCGCGACCCGTATCGGTCGCCAGTCCGGACGGGAGAGTCAAAGCCCTTGTAAGCGATGAACGTGGTGTTTTAACATATCGCGTGTCGGTAGACGGCAAGCCGATACTCGATCCGTCACCCCTGGGAATCCGCTCAAACGGAGTGGACTTGGGGAGAGGCGTAGCGATACAAGGGACGAAGCGCGGAAAAGTCGCCGAGCGCTACCCTTATTACGGGGGTAAACGCTGGGCGGAAAATAAGGCGAACACCGCAAAGCTTTTGCTGGCTTCCAACGGCGTTATATTTTCGGCCGATGTCCATGTTGCGAATGATGGTGTCGCTGTACGGTTGCGCTTACCGGCTCTTGTCGGACGCAAAATCGAGGCGGAGCAATCAGGTTGGAGGTTGGCAGAAACCGATGCCAGGGTTTGGACAACAGAATTCCTGCCAGATTATGAAAACCTCTATAAGGAAACCACTTTAGCCAAGCTGGGGGAGAAAGCCTATGGCCTGCCTTTGACGGCCAAAGTCAATGGAATCTGGGTGACCTTGAGCGAAGCGGCGGTTGTCGACTACGGTGACAGCTCCATATCCCTGGCCAAAGACGGAACGCTTGCGGCGCGCATGTACGCGGATCCCAATGGTTGGTCTACAGATCAGGCTGTCGTGCAGCCCTGGCGTGTCACGATAATCGCACGCGATTTAACGGCGCTTGTTAACTCGACGCTGGTGCAAAATCTTAACCCTCCAGCCGCAGAAGCCTTGGCAAAGGCACGATGGATTCGCCCTGGAGTTTCCACATGGCAATGGCTTGCTATTGGCGAACCACTTGAAAACGATCAGCCTCAGTGGATCGACTGGACCCGCGAACTGGGCTACGATTATTACCTCATCGACGACGGTTGGGCAAAATGGACTGACCCGTGGTCTTCATTGGCCAACACCGTGAAATATGCCCGTCAGCGCGACATTGGCATTTGGGTGTGGATTCACAGCCACGATGTGGAGGCCGCGGCGACGCGCCAATCGCTGTTCAGGAAACTTGCGGACATTGGCGTTGTGGGCGTGAAAGTCGATTTCCCCGGTCAGGCCAACCGGGACTGGTCCAACTGGTATATAGACACGGCGCGGGATGCCGCCACCGAGCATCTGATGGTTGATTTCCATGGCGCTTCCAAACCAACAGGCACCGAACGTACGTGGCCGAATGTTCTTACCAGGGAAGCCGTTCGCGGCCACGAATGGCAAATCACGCGTTATAAGCGGAAGCTTTCCGCTGAACATGACACGATCTTGCCATTTACCCGTTATGTCGTGGGCGCGGCCGATTATACGCCGACTGTCTTCGAGATGAAGGAACTTCAAGGCAACTCCTGGGCGCATGAGCTGGCTCAAATGATCATGTTTAATTCGCCATATCTGTCCATGGGTGGACATCCGGCGACATATATATCGAATCCAGCCCTGGAACTTTTGAAAACCGTACCTTCGACTTGGGATGAGACGATAGTTCTGGAGGGCAGCGAGCCAGGCAAAATGGCCATGATTGCCCGGCGTAGTGGAGACGACTGGTTCATCTCCGCAATCAACAACGGCGACCCGCGGACGTTGGTCGTGGGGTTGAAATTTTTGAAGGCAGGGTCCTGGCAAATGGTGCAATATGCGGATGATGCCGGGAATCCGGCGTCTTATGAGCGACGTGCAGAAACAGTGACATCTGCTTCACAAATCGCCCTGAGTATGCGGGCGCGCGGTGGCTATGTGGCGCATTTTCGAAAGGGAGCCGCGATCCCCTCTCCCCGGTGAAACCGGGGAGCTGTGACAAGGAATCAGCCCGCCGGGGTTTCGGGCTTCGGTTCCATATCTGGGGTCGGCAGACCGATATGGACAAGGGTCCAGTGAGTCAGACCGTGGCGCTCGAAGGTAAAAGTGGTGGTGCCGCGCGTGTCGTCAGTCACGGTCAGGCGGGCGCGTTCCAGGCTGAAAAAAGACGTCTTGGGGGAGGGCGGCTTGCCTTCGAATTTCGATAGTTCGAACCTGTTGGCGTCTTTCGCCGTGCCGTAGGTCAGGCCGAGCAGGGCCTTGGGCGTCAGGTAGCTATCGACATCGATCACTGGCCGCGGCGGGGTTTTCACCGCGTTCGGGTTGACCAGGTCATTGAAGGCCTTGCCGACGGAATCCGCAACGCCCTTGAAGGCATTGCCGGTGGCGCCGACCGGATCATTGAGGGCGGAAGGCGCCGGGGCGGATATGCCTTCGTCGCCGGCCAGTAGCTGCGCCTTCAGGCTGGTGCGGACCGAATCGAAGTTAATCAGCTTGGCGAGGGATTCGATATCCTGGCTCTGGCAGGCGCTGCGCACATCGTAAAACGAGATGATCGGCGCGGCGTAGAACAAACCGGCGGCAGCCAGAACCACGACAATAAGTAAGAGACCAAAGATGCGCGACACGTAATTTTCCCCTCAAAAACCGCGTTAACCATTTCTAGCACGCGGTTTTTCGTTTGTCGCCTGTTGTGCGCAGTTGTGGAGGGTTGGCGTAGGGAGCTTACCCGCAGTTAAACCTTATTTCCCTTGCCAGACTTGCGGATGGTCGGTCAGGTATTTGATGTAGAAATCGGCCACGCGGGCATCGGCGCGGGTAGAGGGATGGCCATTGCAGCCGATCTTGTCCAGTACGGGCAGGGTGACGCGATCGATGTTCGTGTCGCCGCCGGCCTTTATAGCGGCGAAGACATCATCCGTGCCACCACTATAGCCTTCCTCGCGGCCCGGCGGGGTGGCGAGAATGATAAGGGCGTTCGGATGGCGGGCGCGGATCGTTTTCACGAAGGCGGTATAGGTCTTGACATAATCGGCGCGGAGACCCGCTTCGGTCTTCCACCGTTCGTCAGGCCGGACGGGCGTCGAGAAGTCATTGCCGCCGATGCCGATGACGATGACCTGCGGATGCCATATAGGTTCATTGGCGGGTTGTTTGGCGGGCGTCGGATCGTCGAAGATCGCCCGGTCATAGAGCATCGGCATATGATATTTCGGATGCTCGCGGCCGTCATAATTGCGCACCATGCCGAGGCCGGAAAAGGCGTTGATCTGGTAGTCGGCATCGAAATGTTTGGCGGTCAGCGGGCCGAAGCCCTGCTGGGCGTCAGTGGTTTCGAATATTTCCTCGGGCGTGCATTGGGAAAAGGCGGAGGTATTGCCGTAGCCGACGGTCAGCGAATCGCCAATGAACTCGATCTGGCGGGCCTGATTAGGCGCGGGAAGGATGGCCGTTGTGTCCGGCACATAAAAGCCACCAAACCGGCCTGTCGCATACTGGGTTTCCGAGCGCTTCTCAAGCCGGATGCTGTGCGGCCCGGCACCCAGATGATCGAGCTGCCAATCCTGCTTGCCAGGTTTAAGTACGATCATCAGCAATTTGCCATCGACGACAAGATTGAAATTATTGCTGAAATCGTCGAAACGCACCGTAACCTGATCGCCCGTGAAACGCGATTCGAAATAAATGGCAGGCCACTGATAGGTCAGGCTATGGATACCTTTGCTTTCGGCTGGCAAGACGCGGCCAACGATATTCATCGGCAATGGTTCCTCGGCCAGGGCAGGAATGGCTAAAAGTACGCCAGCCGTAAGTACGATGAGTTTCCACATGGTTTCCCTCCCTTTTGGGCGATAGTGGCCATTGTCAGGGAAGAAAGCAAGAACCCCCACCACCAACGCGCAAGCGCGCGTCGGCCCCGCTCCCAGAACAATTCGGGGAGGTATAAAGTCAAATTTGCCGCGTCAGCAGTCCGTGCACATAGGCCAGTTTCTGCTTGATCACCGGGGTCAGGATAAAGGGGTAAAGATCGCGTTCGCCCATCGAATGGTGGATGCTGTTAAGCGCCACCGACAGCGGTATCCACACCTCGGCAATGCGTTCGAAATCGAGCACCGAATAGGGATCGAAACTGGCATGAGCATTCAGGAACTCATGCGTCATCGGCGCCAGGGCGATGCCGAACATATGCGCCGTCTCCAGCGAATCGACGATATGCAGCACATGGGCGA
>CAMLIY010000101.1 GCA_946480125.1 uncultured Asticcacaulis sp. | reverse complement strand
CAATGGTGCCGATGTTGCAGTGAGGCTTCGAGCGGTTGAATTTTTCCTTGGCCATTTTTCATCTCCGCCGTAGCGGACCTTCATTCGGTAGGGGGTTGTTACAATGTTGGAGCGGCCCGTAGCACACAAAGTACCACGGGCCAATATCTGATTTAGGCGAACTTCTTGATCACTTCGTCGGCGACGTGCTGAGGCACGGGCTCGTAGTGATCGTAGGTCATCGAGAACTGGGCGCGGCCTTGCGACATGCCACGCAGGGTGTTCACGTAACCGAACATATTGGCCAGCGGCACGAAGGCGTCAACGACGATGGCGTTGCCGCGCATGTCCTGACCCTGGATCATGCCACGACGACCGTTGAGATCGCCGATGACCGAACCGAGGTATTCTTCCGGCGTGACCACTTCGACCTTCATGATCGGCTCAAGCAGCTTGGGGCCGCCCTTTTCACGCAGTTCCTTGAAGGCGGCGCGAGAGGCGATTTCGAAGGCGAGAACCGAGGAGTCGACGTCGTGGAACTTACCGTCCGTCAGGGTCGCCTTGAAGTCGATCAGCGGGAAGCCGGCCAGCAGGCCGTTATCCTTGACGGATTCGAGGCCCTTCTGAACGCCCGGAATGTATTCCTTCGGCACCGCACCACCGACAATGGCGGATTCGAACACGAAGCCCGAACCGGGTTCGCCGGGTTCGAAGGTGATCATGACACGGGCGAACTGGCCCGTACCACCGGTTTGCTTCTTGTGGGTGTAGTCGATTTCCGCAGTGCGGGTGATCGATTCACGGTAGGCCACCTGCGGCGCGCCGATATTGGCTTCCACCTTGTAGGTGCGCTTCAGGATGTCGATCTTGATGTCGAGGTGGAGTTCGCCCATGCCCTTCAGGATCGTCTGGCCCGACTCGTGGTCGGTCGAAACGGTGAAGGACGGATCTTCCGAAGCCAGCTTGGCCAGGGCGACGCCCAGCTTTTCCTGGTCGGCCTTGGACTTGGGTTCGACAGCGATTTCGATAACCGGGGCCGGGAATTCCATGCGTTCCAGAATGACAGGCGACTTCATCGGATCGCACAGGGTGTCACCGGTGCGCGTGTCCTTGAGGCCCGCCAGGGCGACGATGTCGCCGGCATAGGCTTCCTTGATATCCTGGCGGTCATTGGAGTGCATGAGCAGCATACGGCCAACGCGCTCTTTCTTGTCACGCGTCGTATTCAGCAAGCCCATGCCGGTTTCCATCTTGCCGGAATAGAGGCGGCAGAAGGTCAACGAACCGACGAACGGGTCATCCATGATCTTGAAAGCCAGCATCGAGAGCGGCTCATCATCAGACGCCTTGCGAGTGATCGGCTCCTCGGTCTTGTAGTCGATACCAACGGTCGGCGGCACGTCGATCGGTGACGGCAGATAATCGACAACCGCGTCGAGCAGGGTCTGAACACCCTTGTTCTTGAAGGCCGAACCGCAGAGGATCGGATAGAAGGTGGCGTTAAGCACAGCCTTGCGGATGCACTTCTTCAGCACGGCTTCCGAAGGCTCATTGCCTTCGAGATAGGCTTCCATCGCCTCGTCGTCGCATTCAACAGCGTTGTCGATCAGGTACTGGCGGGCTTCCTTCGCCTTTTCCAGCAGATCGGCGGGGATTTCCATGTCGCGGTAGTTGGCGCCCAGGGCATCATTGTCCCAGACAACGGCCTTCATGCGAACCAGGTCAACCAGGCCCGACAGGGTGTTTTCCGAACCGATCGGGAACTGGATCGGCACGGCCTTGGCGCCGAGACGATCACGGATCGACTGCACGGAGGCGTCGAAATCGGCGCCGATCTTGTCCATCTTGTTGACGAACACAATGCGCGGCACGGAATACTTGTCAGCCTGGCGCCAGACGGTTTCGGTCTGGGGCTCAACACCGGCATTACCGTCGAGAACGGCGACAGCGCCATCGAGGACGCGCAGGTTGCGTTCGACTTCGATGGTGAAGTCGACGTGTCCCGGGGTGTCGATGATGTTCAGGCGCTTGTCCTGCCAGAACGTGGTGGTCGCGGCGGATGTGATGGTGATACCACGCTCCTGCTCCTGCTCCATCCAGTCCATGGTGGCGGCGCCATCGTGCACTTCGCCAATCTTGTGGCTCTTGCCGGTGTAATACAGAATCCGTTCTGTGGTCGTCGTCTTGCCGGCATCGATGTGGGCCATGATGCCGAAGTTACGATAGTCTTCAATCTTGTGACTGCGGGGCATTGGGGAGCCTCAAAAACTTTCGGATGCGAATAAAGGGTGTTCTAATTTGCAAGCAGCGCGGGCGGTTTAAACCAAACCGCCCGCGCCTGCAAAGCCATATTTTTGCGACAGCCAAGCGCTGCGCGACTCGACTACCAGCGATAGTGCGAGAAGGCGCGGTTTGCTTCGGCCATCTTGTGCGTGTCTTCACGCTTCTTGACAGCGGTGCCGCGGTTGTTGGCGGCGTCGAGCAGTTCAGCGGCCAGCTTTTCCGTCATGGTGTTTTCACCACGCTTGCGGGCGGCGTTCACCAGCCAACGAATGGCCAGCGCACGACGGCGGTCAGGGCGAACTTCGACCGGCACCTGGTAGGTGGCACCGCCGACGCGGCGCGAACGCACTTCGATCGAAGGAGCGACATTATCGAGGGCCGTGTGGAAGGTCTCGACAGCGGTCGCGTCCTTCTTCTTGGCTTCCAGGATGTCGAAGGCGCCGTAGATGATGTTTTCAGCAACAGCCTTTTTGCCTTCGTACATGACGTAGTTCATGAACTTGGTGACGATCAGATCGCCGAACTTGGGGTCCGGGAGAACGTCGCGCTTCTCGGCGCGGTGACGACGTGACATATTTCTGTTCCTTACTTAGGACGCTTCGCGCCGTAGTGCGAACGGCGTTGCTTACGGTTCTTGACGCCTTGCGTGTCGAGGACGCCGCGCAGGATGTGATAACGGACGCCGGGCAAATCCTTGACGCGGCCGCCGCGGATCAGAACAACGGAGTGTTCCTGAAGGTTGTGACCTTCACCGGGAATGTAGCAAACGGCTTCGATGCCGGAAGTCAGGCGGACCTTGGCGACCTTACGAAGCGCGGAGTTCGGCTTCTTCGGCGTGGTCGTATAGACGCGGGTGCAGACGCCGCGGCGCTGCGGGCAGCCCTTGAGGGCCGGAACCTTGTTGCGAACCGGCTTGGGATTGCGCGGCTTGCGGATCAACTGGTTAATTGTGGGCATCGGGCTCGATGGCTTTCTTCTTAAAGACCTGTGCCGTTTGGCCGGGCGATCTTTGGTTGCAGAGGCTTCCCTTAGGAAGCGGCTTTTATTCCGGAGGCTATCACCGAGACAAACACAAAAGCCGCAACCTGCGCTATGGAGGTTACGGCGGGGACACAGCCCCTGCATATTTTCGGATCAAGACGCGCTTTTAGGGCACACCTCAAAAATGATTTGGGGGCTATAGAGGAAGGCGAACAACACGTCAAGTCCGTTGACGGGATTCCTTGCCTCATCGGGCCCTGCGCCAAACTACATATTTACTCTTTATAAAAATTTCAGAATAAGCGGATGTTATTCCATATTTAATGCAAAGCTATGCGTCTCCTCGAAGCCCTACGAAGTCACACCCAAAACCAACACGAAGCCTTGCATACCCATCCCCTGCTGTCCGGGCTGTCGCACCCTTCCCTGACAATGCCGGATTTTCACCATATCCTTCTGGCTTTCGAGGCCTATTACAGCCATGCAGAGGCGGCCTGCCTCACGGGATGGCCGGAGGATGTGCCCAACGCTCCCGTTCTGACCTGGCTCGGCAGCGATCTGGCGCAACAACAGCTGGAAAGCCAGGCGCACCGTATCGTCTTTGCTCACCCCCCGATAGATACACGCTCCAAACTCGCTGGTTATCTTTATACTAAGCAAGGCTCAACCCTTGGCGGCCACGTTATCAGCCGGCATCTGGAGCGGCAGCTTGGCCTTATCCCCCGTCTAGATCAGTGGTTCTTCGCGGGCTATGGGCATGATAATGGCGCCAACTGGAAGAAATTCATCACGCATCTCGACGATCTCGGTGATGTCCTGAATCCGGAGGAGGTTATATCCAGCGCCCGCCATTCCTTCGCGACCATCGCCTGGTTTTGCGACACCGTGTATGAAATGAAACAAACCGCTGCCCTTTTTGAGACCGAAACCCGATATGAAGCTTGATCCGCGTATTGAACTCAGTGAAACCGAGCTGGAAGAGGCTCTTAAAGAATGCGCGCGGGAGCCCATTCACATTCCGGGCTCGATTCAGCCCTACGGCATGCTGTTTGTGCTCGAAGGTGATGATCATCGCGTCATTCAGGTCAGCGATAATGTCGGACACTGGCTACCGCAACTCAGCGTCGACACTGTGCTGCATAAGACCCTGGGCGATATTATCGGCCAGGAACAGGCCGATCAAATTCGTCATATCGTGGTTGAACGCAGCCTGATGCCGATTCAGTCAACCATTATCAAGATAGACGAAATGTGGTTCGACGCCGTGGCGCATAAGGTGGACAACAATATCGTGGTCGAACTGGAGATCGTCGACGACAAGAAATCAATGGCGCGCGACTTTTTTTATGACGAGCTGCGCGATTTCGCCGTTGGGCTTCGAAACGCCACGACCTTGCCGGACCTGTTTGATTTCGTGACGGAGAAGATTCGCGCCATAACCGGTTTTGATCGCGTCAAGCTCTACAGGTTCGATGAAAACTGGAACGGTGAGGTCGTCGGCGAAAACAAGGCCGAATATATGCCGAGCTATCGCGGCCTGCACTTCCCGGCCTCGGACATTCCCGAACAGGCGCGCAAGCTCTATATGACCAACTATATCCGTCAGATCGCGGATGTGAACTACGCCCCCGTGCCCATTATTCCCCCGCTCCATCCCGACAGCGAAAAGCCGCTCGACATGAGCTTAAGCGTCCTGCGCAGCGTGTCACCCATTCATGTGCAGTATCTCGCCAATATGGGCGTGGCGGCCTCAATGTCTGTGTCCATCATTCAGGATGGTAAATTATGGGGACTAGTCGCCTGCCACCATAATGTTGGCTATCACGTGCCATACCGGGTGCGTATGGTTTCCGAAATTATGGGACATATTTTCTCAGCACAACTTTCCTCACTCGAAGGGTTGCGTGACCGGCATGAGCAGGAAAAACGTGACCTTATCGTCGAGCGCCTGACCGCAGGCCTCAAGACGGACTTTAATCTGGAAGAACTGCTCAAAGGACGCCAGACTCTGGCGCTCAATGCGCTTAACGCCACAGGCATGGCGGTGATGACGCGCAAACGGCTTCTGCGCTTCGGCGAAACGCCACGCGAGGAAACGATTCACCAACTGGCCGACTGGATACAAACCCAGACCAACGGTATTTATCACACCCAGGAAGCCGACAAGGTCTGCGCCGACCATCCCGATCTTTGCCACCTCAGAGGCGGCTTTCTGGCCGCGCCGATCAGCGCCGCCAAGAAAGACTATATAATCTGGTTTCGCGGCTCGGAGCAGCAGCAGGTCAACTGGGCCGGCACACCGGAAAAGACGCCGGAAAAAACCAAGGCCGGTTACCGCCTGATGCCGCGCGCCTCATTTGATCTGTGGAAAGAAACGGTTAGGCACCGCTGCAAGCCATGGACCCGCGATGATATAGAGACGGCGCAAAACATCGTTCAGGTCGTGCTGGAGGGCGAGCGCCTGTCAGCGGATCACGCCAATGTCGCCAAGAGCGAATTTCTCGCCAATATGAGCCACGAACTGCGGACGCCGATGAATGCCATCATTGGTATCGTTACCCTGCTTGATCGCGGCGCCCCGCTGGATGACAAGCAGAAAAAGCTTCTGAGTGTGCTGCGCCTGTCATCGGATTCGCTGCTTAACCTGATCAATGATCTGCTCGATGTTGCCAAAATCGAAAGTCACGAGATGGTGCTGGAAACGGCTCCGATAAATCTCGCTGATATCGTGTCCGAAGTCGGCTCGATCATGAGCGTCCGGGCCGCCGAAAAAGACCTTATGCTCAATATCAAGTGCGCGCCCCGAGATGACCTGCATATCCGCGGTGATGCCATGCGGCTGCAACAGGTGATAACCAATCTCGTCAGCAATGCTGTAAAGTTCACTGACAAGGGTTTTGTGAATATTCTGGTGCGTGCGGAAACCAAGGTCGGAAACACGCGTCAGATAATAATTGATGTCGTTGATTCCGGTATCGGCATGTCACCCAAACAGACTGAGCGCATTTTCGACAAGTTTGTACAGGCAGACCCCAGCATTTCCCGCCGTTATGGGGGCACGGGCCTGGGCCTGGCCATCACAAAACAACTCACGGAACTTATGGGCGGCACGATTACCGTTTCGAGCCGTGAAGGCCTGGGCAGCCGCTTTACCGTCGCCTTGCCCGCCGAAGCTTTGCCAGCGCCGATAATCGCGCCTTCCACTGATACGGAATCCGTCGAACCGGTCCGGAAAGACGATGCCCGCGGGCGCATCCTGCTCGCCGAGGATTACGAAGGCAATATTATTGTGGCCGTCGCCATTCTGGAAGACCAGGGCTATGAAGTGAGCGTCGCCCGTAATGGTAAGCAGGCGCTTGAGGCCCTGACGCGTGACGATTTCGATCTGGTGCTGATGGATGTCCAAATGCCTGAAATGGACGGCTATGAAGCGACACAACTGATCCGTACGGAGCAGGCCGAAGGGCGAATGTCAGATGTTGCGATTATTGGCGTTACGGCAAACGCTTTGGCCGGTGATCGGCAGAAATGTCTGGATGCCGGCATGGACGACTATATTTCGAAGCCGTTTACGCCTTTGCAACTTGATCACATGATCAACAAGTACCTGAAGACGCGTCGTAACTGAAAGAGGTTGGTTTCGCTGATTAGTCCCCCCAAGCGCTCATTCAACGAGTGACACTTGACAGGCGCCGCAACGGCAAGGCTACGGTTGCGAGATTGTCAACCACCTGAACCGGCGCCTTTGGTGGCGCAAACATGGCTTTTAACAAAACCATGCCGACGGGTCTGGCATCGGCAAAATGGCGGCGGGACCACATGAACATCACCCTTTCAAAATAAGACATAACGTCTCCTGCTATGATCATGTCAGTAATGACTGTAAGTTTGGCAGACGAATCCAGCGGCTGTTCATAAATAAACCGTTTTACAATTGCCTGGTGAGGTTTGGCTAAGAATTCCCTCAGCGCCATGACCGTCAAGGTCACATTCAGAATGCCAGAATCAAACTCTATATGGTTAAGTCCATAACCAGGCACCATATCTGGTATGGAACATAACAGGTATCGACGGATGTCAGTGATTCGGACTGCGTTTGTTTCCCTACCGTTCGGCAGTCTGGTAACACCTCGTTTACAATTGCGTGCCCGTCCGCAATTCTACTTCCCAAACGGGCCCGGCACACTTATGTATGGCGCGTGTCAGACATAACCCCCCACCATCCCCGCCCCATTATTCACGCGGTCAGCGACGCCAAGCTGATGGCTGTGCTCGGCCCCACCAATACGGGCAAGACCCACTACGCCATCGAGCGCATGTGCGGCTATGCGTCCGGCATGATGGGCCTGCCGCTACGGCTGCTCGCCCGCGAAATCTACGAACGCGTGGTGGCGTTGAAGGGCCCAAACGCCGTGGCCCTGATCACCGGCGAGGAAAAAATCATTCCGCGCCTGCCGTCATATTTCATCTGCACGGTCGAAGCCATGCCTCTGGAGCGTCAGGTCGATTTCCTGTGCGTTGATGAAATCCAGCTGTGCGGTGATACCGAGCGCGGCTACGTCTTCACCGATCGCCTGCTGCACGCCCGCGGCCGCTTCGAAACCGTGTTTCTGGGTGCCAAGACCTTCGCGCCGCTGTTCCATCGCCTGTTCCCCGGCGCCGAAGTGATGATGCGCGAGCGGTTGTCGTCGCTCACCTATTCCGGCCCGAAGAAGCTGACTCGCCTGCCCAAGCGCACCGCCATCGTCGCTTTTTCGACCGAGAAGGTCTATGCCATCGCCGAACTGATACGCCGCCAGCGTGGTGGAGCCGCCGTGGTGATGGGCAGCCTCAGCCCCAAGACCCGCAATGCCCAGGTCGAGCTGTTCCAGAAGGGTGAGGTCGATTTCCTGGTGGCCACCGATGCCATCGGCATGGGCCTGAACATGGACATCCAGCACGTCGCCTTTTCCGGCCTCAGCAAGTTTGACGGCAAGAACGTTCGCCATCTGACAGCACAGGAGATCGGGCAGATCGCCGGCCGCGCCGGCCGCCATATGAATGACGGTACGTTCGGTGTCACCGGCGAATGTCATGAACTGGACGAAGACCTCGTCCACGCGGTCGAGAACCACATCTTCACGCCGCTCGACGCCGCCCAGTGGCGCAATCACAAGCTCGATTTCTCGACGCTGGAAGCCTTGCTGAAAAGCCTGAGCGAACCGTCACACGTCATAGGCCTGCACCTGGCCAAGGAAGCGCTCGACGAAAAATCCCTCCGCGCCCTGGCTCAGGACGAAGATATCGCCGCCAAGATCAAAAATCCGGTGTCTTTGCGCGTTCTGTGGGAAGCCTGCCAGTTGCCGGATTTCCGCAAGATCGGTGTCGATGAGCACCTCAAGCTGGTATCACACCTGTTCTGGTCGCGCCTTAGCCCCGGCGGCTTTATCGCCGAGGATTGGTTCGAGGGCGCCCTGCGCGATCTTGACCATATGGATGGCGATATCGATACCCTGTCCTCGCGCCTTTCCGGCGTGCGCACCCTGTCCTATATCGCCAATCGCGGCGCCTGGCTGGCGCGTACCGAGCACTGGCGCGACACGACGCGCGATCTGGAAGAACGCCTGTCCGACAAGCTCCACGAAGCCCTGATGCAGCGCTTTATAGACGCCCGGACCAGTGCGCTGCTGAAGGCGCTCGATGCCGAGGAAGCGCCGCGTCCGGACGTCACGCCGGAGGGTCAGGTCATTCTCGAAGGCCATGTGGTCGGTGAACTGAAGGGCCTGAGCTTCAAGGCCACCAGCAGCGAAAGCCTGATCTCCGACAAGGCGCTACGCCAGGCGGCCAACCGCGCCGTCAAACCGATTCTGCTCGATCGCCTGCGCGATGTCGCTAACAGCGCCTCGAAAGCTTTCCAAATTCGCGGTCATGAGGTTTTGTGGAAAAAGGAACCGGTAGCGGTGATCGAACCGTCCGACTGGTTCACCCCGCGCCTGAAACTGATCGACGCGCCGGACCAGCCGGTTCTGGCCGAGCGCGCCGTCAAACGCCTGACCGACTATGTTCGCCAGAGCGCCCAGGCCGGCCTCAAGGGGCTCTACAAGATGAAGCAGGTGGCCGATGATGAGACCACCACGGCCGCCGTGCGCGCCATCGCCTTTCGACTCTATGAAAACGGCGGCGTTCTGCACCGCGATGAAACGCTCAAACTGACGCCGGAAGACAAGGCGTCGATTAAGGCGCTGGGCATTGCCGGCCATCGCTACGCCTGGTTCCTGCCGGACATTCAGAGCCCAAAGCTGCGTCCGCTATTACAGGCCTTCGGCAAGGGCGAACAGCCCGCCGAGCATCCGCAGCGCAAGCACAGCCTGCGCGGGCAGTTGCTGCTGGAAGACTATGGCGCCGTGTCGCTCAAGACCCTATCGCAGCTTGACAAGATCATGAGCCATGGCCTGTGGCAAAAGGGCGCGACCTATGTAAATGCGGCCGCTTTCGCGCCTCTGAGCCTGAATGAACAACAGCGCGATAAGCTGATGACGGCATTAGGGCTGGTGAAGGTCGAAGCCATAACGGTAACGGAGGCCGTGCCCGTCGTGGCATCGGATACGAT
>CAMLIY010000100.1 GCA_946480125.1 uncultured Asticcacaulis sp. | reverse complement strand
ACGCGGCGAAGGTAAATATACGGCAGGGGACCATGTTATTTTTGTGCATGGGCCTGATCGTGAACTGAAAACCATCCAGCGTATGTTCCGGCTTTTTTTACGGCACAATTATCGCGCCGGTGGAATAGCGAAACTGCTTAACAAAGAAGGTAGCTTGGATCAAAGTGGGACGCCTTGGTCCCGTGCACGGGTGATCAATATTCTGAAAAATCCTTTATGCATCGGCATATATGCTTTCAACCGTACGTCTACAAAGTTTGGAATGGCCCAAATCCAAAATTCGCGGGACGAATGGGTAATCCACAACGTCCTGCCGAAGATTGTCAGCGAAGCCAGTTTCGAGCGCGCCAACCAGCTACTGCTGGTTCGTCGCGGAAGCGGCCCCTACAAACGTGATCTGCCGCCAAAAGTTGTCAATCCGGACCGCAAAGCTGAAATGCTGAAGGCCTTGAAGCGTCTTCTTAAAGAGAAGGGGGAACTGAATTACGACATCGTCGGCAGCTGCCCTTATGCTCCGTGTGGCGCGACATATGCGCGATACTTCGGCAGTCTGGGTCGCGCTTGTGAATTGATTGGCTATAAACCGGATAAGTCCTATCGTCGCTACAGAAGTATACCTGGCAAAGATATCTCAGATGAGGAAGTCCTTGGTCGGTTGAGATTGCTTCATCTGATACACGGTCATATCAATGTGGGTTTAGTCCGGACAGATTGCAGTTTGCCTACACTTAAGGAAATAAAGGCGCGCTTCGGCTCGTTGATGAATGCCTACCAATTGGCACAGCTTAAAGATCCGAAGGGAAATCCATTAACAGCGGAAGCGCTCTTATGGACATTTCGCCGCTCGCCTAATCCTGTTGAATGAGCTGCAGCGTGGATTGCGTTGCCTGCGTACAGCGAGGCAATTTTTTTTGATATCGAATTTATAGTCTAAATGTCTGTCATATTTAGAGAAAGTCCCCCTAGTAAGCGGTGAGACTATGCCGCCGTCCGATCGGCTCACGAATCCCTTTCTTGACTCTAGTTTTAATTGAGAACAAAAAGAGAACTTCGGGCGCGTGCCTGTGAATTTTCGACCATTTTCCAGAAAGGATTTTTGATGTCATGCCTTCCGCCAGTACGGCCACACTCGCAGACCTCCGCCAGAAAATCGAAGGTATCGAACGGATTTATACCCGGGCACGAGAAGTCCTCCCATTCCATATCCCCCAGATCGATGCAAAGCTACCAGGGGGCGGACTGGCATTGGGCGCTCTCCATGAAATCGCTGGCGGAGCCGCAGGTGCAGTAGATGGTGCGGCATCGGTGGCACTGGCCGCCGGCATCGCGGCGCGGACCAGGGGCACCGTCCTGTGGTGCCATTATAGCGATGATCTGTTCGAGCCCGCTCTGGCGCGGTTCGGTCTGTCGACGGAAAAAGTGATTTTTTTCAGGGCTCGTGACGAGCGCGACCTGTTGAGCGGCTTTGAAGAAGCGTTGCGCCATGGCGGGCTGACGGCCGTGGTTGGCGAGATGGCGGGGTTGTCGCATCTCAGTTCTCAAAGGCTGCAACTCGCCGCGGAGCAGACCGGCACCATGGCCCTGGCCGTTCGCCGATGGCGACGTCACGTCGATGCGCGGGACTACGGGTTGCCCACGACATCATTCACGCGCTGGCGGGTGACGGAGGCCAGGTCTGCACCGCTTCCGGTTCGAGGTGTAGGGCGGGCGAGATGGCACCTGGAACTCATGCGATGCCGGGCTGGCAATGGGGCAGACTTTGAAGTTGAGGCGTGTGATGCCAAGGGTAATATCGCTGTTTCTGCCATACTGGCCAACGGATCGGCTGCGGCGGACTATGGGGCCTTCCGCGCCGTCTCGTGACATGCCGCTGGTACTAAAAGGTTCCGATGGGCGTCGGCGCGTCGTCACCGCGGCCGACGACCTGGCTCTGCAAATGGGCGTCCATATCGGTATGCCTTTGGCCAAGGCGGAGGCGCTCTTTTCTGAACTTGTGATCTTGGACGCCGATGGGGAAGCCGACGCGATCTCCCTGGAGAAACTGGCGTTATGGGCATTGCGCCTGTACTCACCCAATGTGGCCGCTGATGGGCCTGACGGGCTGATTCTCGACATCCACGGTGCCGCCCATCTCTATGGGGGAGAGGCGGCGCTAATCGAGGATGCCCGCAGCCGGCTGTCGGAACTGGGCATTACGGCTGTGGCGGCACTGGCTGACACTTGGGGCGCGGCGCATGCCCTGGCGAGATACGGACGACAAGCGGTTCAAATCATCGAGCCGGGTAAGACGGGGGAGGCGCTACGCCGCTTGCCGATTGATGCGTTGCGCTTGCCCATCGAGATGCTGCCCGATCTTCACCTGTTGGGATTGGACACTATTGGTGAGTTGGCGGCCAAGCCGCGCCCGGCCATGAGCCGCAGCTTTGGACCGAAACTGTTCCGACGGATCGATCAGGCCTTTGGTAGGGTGGCCGAGCCAATCGAGCCCATCGATGCACCCGAGCTAATCAAGGTGCAACGCGTCTTTGCCGAGCCTATTGGTGCGCCCGAGACCATCGAGAAATATACCAAACGCCTGACCGACCGGATGTGTGACAAACTGGACGAGGCGGGCTTAGGCGTACGACGCCTAGACGTGCATTTCACCCGAACCGACAATCGGATAGAGACTATCTTCGTCGCCACCGCCAAACCGGTACGTGAATCGAAGCGCCTGGCGAGATTACTTTGCGACAAGATCGAGACCGTCGATCCCGGTTACGGTATTGAGAAAATGGTCATGACGGCAGCCCTAGTTGAGCCTCTGGCTATGAAACAGGTTCTGGCCCCATTCGAGACGGCGGCCCGACCGGATGTTGATGATCTCTGGGATGTCCTGACCAATCGGCATGGCGAAGGCTGTCTTTATCGTGCAGTCCCGGTGGCAACGGATATCCCAGAGCGAGCCGTCAAACGCTTGCCACCGACCACTCAGGACGTTGGCTCATCAAGGAACGCCGGGTTTCGCAGGCCCCAGCGTCTCTATCAGAAGCCGGAAAAGATCATGGCTCTGGCCGTCCTGCCTGATTATCCACCGCGGGCCTTTACCTGGCGTGGCCAGCGATACGCCGTGGCCTGCGCAGATGGGCCCGAACGCGTGAGCGGCGAATGGTGGGTAAGAGAAAAGGAGAAAGGCAAGGTTCGGGACTATTTCGTGCTCGAAGTCGAAAACGGCGAGCGCTTCTGGGTCTTTAGAACCGGCGACGGCCAGCACGAAGAAACGGGCTCACTGCAATGGTACATGCATGGGAAGTTCGAGTGATGCGACGAGATAATGTCAACAACCGCCCGCCATGACGCCTTTACGTAATGGCAGAACTTCACCGGCATGTCGGGCCGGCGTGAAAAGCGAACGATCACAACGGTTCAGTTTTGATTTTAACGCCGCGCCGAGGTCTGAGGCATCTGTAAGGCCGTGGCTGTAGAGGTCAAACAGGACGTCGATCAGTTGCTCCTTCAACATGCGGTGTCCGAGGCTTGTGCCTTGGGACATGCCGGCAAGGTCCTTGATCGTTTGGCGAATTTTCTCGGCGCAGGTATCGGGAAGAACCAGTTGTTCCATAAAGAAGTCAATCACATCGTTCGCAATCATACGGTCCTCCGTTTCGCATCGGCGAACTAAAGGGATCGAGCGTAAAGACGCGATGCGGGAGCGATGGTTAAGCCGGCTTATTCACCTAAACCGACGAGCGGACAATCGACTCCAGTTCGTTGGGACCCATTTGTATAGCTTTACTGTGAGGCCATGATGTATTCCCCATCTCGATATATTGAGCTGCAATGTGCCTCCTACTTCTCCTTCCTCCAGGCGGTGTCCGCGCCATACGATCTGTTTGCGCGAGCCAAAGAGCTAGGCATGGAGGCCCTGGCGATCGCCGACCGTAACACCCTGGCAGGCATTGTGCGCGCCCATGTGGCGGCGGAGGCGCATGGTGTCCGCTTGATCATCGGCTGCCGGCTAGACTTGAGGGACGGCATGTCCCTGCTGGTCTATCCGCTTGATCGAGGCGGCTACGCCAACCTCTGCCGGCTCCTGTCCTTGGGGAAGACACGGGCGGGGAAGGGGAAGTGCGATATCGACTGGGCCGATGTCGAGGACTTCAACGCTGGCCTGCTGGCCATTCTTATCCCCGACGAAGCCGACGCTCTATGCGCCATACGTTTGCGCAAGGTCAAGGCGCTATTCGCCGACCGCGCCTATATGGCGCTGTCTCTGCGCTTTCGACAAAACGACCATATGCGCCTGCTCGAATTGTCAAATCTGGCCGTCAGGTATGGTGTACCCACCGTCATCACCAATGACGTCCTGTATCATGACCAGGAGCGAGCATATCTACACGACATCATCACCTGCATCCGTAATCGCTGCTCGATCGATGACATGGGCGATCTTCGGCAATTATATGCCGATCGCTTCCTGAAGTCGTCGGATGAAATGCACAGGCTGTTCGCCGAATACCACGAGGCTATGCGCCGGACGGTGGAGATCGCGGACAAGTGCCGGTTCTCTCTGTCGGAACTGGAATACCAATACCCGGAAGAGATGTTGATGCCCGGCATGTCGGCCATCGAGGCGCTGAAGCGTTTGTCCTGGGCCGGCGCCAAGTGGCGCTATCCCGAAGGGGTGCCGCAGAAAGTCATCGATCTCCTCAAGCACGAACTGAACCTCATCGATCGCCTCGATTATGCCCCTTACTTCCTGACCGTCAATTCGATCGTCCAATTTGCCCGCTCGAAGGACATCCTATGCCAAGGGCGCGGCTCGGCCGCCAATTCCTGCGTCTGCTATGTCCTGGGGATCACCTCCGTCGATCCCGACCGCAATGACCTGCTGTTCGAGCGCTTTATCTCGGAAGAACGCCGTGAGCCGCCCGATATCGATGTCGATTTTGAACACCAGCGCCGCGAGGAGGTGATGCAATGGGTGTTCAACACCTATGGCCGCAATCACTCCGCCCTGACCGCCGTGGTCAATCGCTTTCGTACCCGTGGTGCCATGCGCGATACCCTGAAGGTGTTGAGTTTTCCCGAAGACACGATCAAGATCTTGGCCAAGAATATCCGATACTGGCATTCGGAAGGCTGCACGGAGGAGATGGCGGCCGAACTCAATCTCAATACTAAAGACCCCCGTCTCAAACTGGCTTTCGAGATCCACTTGCTGCTGCTCGATGTGCCGCGTCAGCTTAGTCAGCATCCCGGTGGCTTTGTCCTGACCCACGACCGCCTGGATGAACTGGTGCCGATCGAGCCAGCACGCATGAAGGACCGTCAGGTCATAGAGTGGGACAAAGACGATATCGACGCATTGAAGTTCATGAAGGTTGATTGCCTGGCACTGGGCATGATGTCTTGCATGAAGCGCTGTTTCGACATGCTGGCGGAGACCAAGGGACTATCAATGGACATGTCCTGCATTCCGCCCGAAGACCCGAAGACCTATGCGATGATCCGACGCGCCGATACCATCGGCACCTTCCAGATCGAGTCACGGGCGCAGATGTCCATGCTGCCCAAGACCCAACCGCGCACCTTCTACGACCTGGTCATTCAGGTCGCCATTGTCCGTCCAGGGCCGATCCAGGGCGATATGGTCCATCCATACCTCAAGCGTTTGAAAGGGGAAGAGCCCGTCACTTTCCCGACACCTGAACTGGGAAATATCCTTGGCAAGACCCTGGGTGTGCCGTTGTTTCAGGAACAGGCGATGAAGGTCGTCATCACCTGCGCCGGTTTTTCGCCCGGCCAGGCCGATCTGGTCAGGCGCGCGCAGGCGACCTTCAAGAAAACCGGGGGCATTGGTGCGCTTAGCCAAGACATCATCAACGGCATGTTGAAAAACGGTTATACCGAAGAGTTCGCCATGTCTCTGGTCAAGCAACTGGAAGGCTTCGGTTCCTACGGTTTCCCGGAAAGCCACGCCTTCAGCTTCGCCATCATCTCGGAAGCCTCATCCTGGATGAAATGCCACCATCCCGAGGTCTTTCTGGCCGCCATCCTCAACAGCCAGCCCATGGGCTTTTATGCGCCGGCGCAATTGATCCGAGATGCCAAAATGCATGGTGTCGAAATCCGCTGGTTCTGCATCAACAACAGCCGGTGGGACTGCACCCTGGAGCCGACAGGTCGGTCGGGCAAATTTGCCGTTCGCTTGGGTTATCGTCTGATCAAGGGCGTGCGCAGTGCCGATGTCGCCGACCTGATCCTGGTACGCGGCGAGACGCCCTACAAATCCATTCCGGACCTATGGCGCCGCGCCCGCACGCCCGTGCCGACCTTACGCAAGCTGGCGAGATCCAATGCCTTTGAGGAAGCATTTGGCTTGGTCAGGCGGCATGCCCTGAACGCCATTCTGTCCCTGGGCAGTGATGTGCTGCCGCTCTTCGACTGTGTGCTTGATGAGCAAGGTCGCAGCGTCGCAGAGATCGACCACGCCGAAATGAACTTCAAACCCATGACCGACGGCGCCAATGTCGTGGAAGATTATAACAGCGTGGGTTTCAGCCAGACGATTCACCCGATCCATTTCCTGCGCGAAGACCTGAAGGAGAGGGGACACGTTACCTGCCACGAGGCCATGACTTCAAAGGACAAGCGCTACGTCTCCGTTGCCGGCATGGTCAATGTGCGTCAGCGCCCAGGCTCGGCCAAGGGCGTTATCTTCATGACCATCGAAGACGAGACCGGAGACGCCAACGTCGTCATTTGGGAAAAAGTGGGCGAGCAGTACAAGCAGGCCGTCTATGGCTCGACCCTCATCCTGATCACCGGCTTTGTCCAAAAAGAGGGCGACGTCGTCCACCTGATCGCCCGGTCGGTGGTGGACCTCTCGCATATGCTGGCGGATATCGGCGGTCGCAACGTGGCTCTGCAAGCGCCGCACCAGCCCGGTGATGAATTCCGGAACGGGGAGCGCGGGGTTGATCCGCGTGTGACGAAGGCGGCGCAGATCAACCATAGAAGCCGGGATTTTAAGTAAGGGATGGACGCTCGGCCATCACCTCCGATCTCAATCGTTTCCAGACGGAGGTGGTGCCAGCGGCAGATCGATCGTGACGTCTTCCGAAACATAGCCTGTCAGGATGGTACCGTCATTGACGACGACATCGTCGCCGTGTTTCAGCAGGCCAAGTGGGCCGAAGAGGACAGTCAGAGCGACAGTGGCGCCCATATGGCCTTCACCTTCTTTCCCCTTGTTGGCGCGAACCCGGACCTTTGTGTCGCCAATCTTGATGTATTCGAGCGCGATGTTCAGTTGTCCGGCCTGGCCCATCATGCGGCGCTTCTTGGCAGACTGAACAACACCACGACCGCGATAGCCAGCCGACAGTTTGACACCGTCAATGGTGAGGGGCTCACTCAGTGTAACTCCAAACTTGTCATCCTCCTGGGCGGTGGCCGACGACACTTTTTCATCAACCCGGATCTGCAGTTCGGTGCCCTCGGGAATTTTAAGAGTCTGCCTCGCTGGTACCGGTGCAGAAGCAGGCGCTGCTTCGGATGCGGGCGCAACAGGGGCCGTTTCAGGTGTAGCGGTCTGTAAATCCTGCGCATGTGCCGACGTAACGAAAAGCGCAAGCAAAGGTAATGCGCACAGCGCGGTATAGGTTTTCATGATTTTCCCCTCCCAGGTTTCATTGAGGCATAACACGCGCGAAAGAGTTGTCAATCATCCAGACCTAAGCAAGGCGGGGCAGCATATGCGCCTTTGTGCGCATTGGCGTCAGCCGTGTACGTCGCATGTACGGTGATTATGGCAACAATCTCTGCTCGTCATGCGGAGACAAATTGCCGCTGCGGTGAATATGTAGCTCATTCTCCGCATCATATGCGGTGAATATATCTGTCTTATGTATTTCACTTACCCATAGCCGCACTTCGTGATTTCGAATATTACGCTGCCGGGACCAAAATTCTTAGTCTAAAAACGGCAACATTGGTCGTAAATCGATTCATCGGGATGGGAGCAGTGCCAGCTTCGTTGAGTCAATATCCTGACTGTTTTATAACTTGTTATCCGGATCGGACAAGCAGGTGACGTTGTTGTCTCTCATCCACTGGGGAAAGCCGCGTAGATCTTGGCCTTTGTGGGAAATCTTATTGGGGCAGCTTAATTCCAATTCGAGATCAAACGGAATGAGCTATTTTCGGTCCTTGGCGGTAAGGTCGTAGGTAAGTGCGATTCCATAAAACATCGCAATAATTGATCCTGGTCGTAAGCCCGGCATTCCGCCGGCTGCAGCGAGCGGCTCAAGTGACACCCACGAAATTCCTCTTAGGCCAAATCCTGATTGTCCTCGCCATCGTGATCGGTGGCGTGTGGGCCGCGACCCAATGGGGGGCGATGCAGTTGGGCTACCAGACCCAGTTAGGGGCGCCGTGGCGCGTCTGGTGGGGGATGCCCGTATACCGGCCCTGGCAGCTGTTTCCGTGGTGGTTCTCGTACGAAGCCTATGCACCCGATGTGTTTCACCGGTGCGGCTTTCTGGCAGCGATGAGCGGGCTGTTGGGATGCGTGGCTGCTATTCTGGGCTCGATATGGCGGGCACGTCAGTCCCGGCACGTGACGACCTATGGCTCGGCGCGCTGGGCGAGACTACCGGAAATCCGTGCTGCCGGCCTTCTGCGCGACGCCGGCGTATTTTTGGGGCGGGTGAAGGACCTCTATCTGCGCCACGACGGGCCGGAGCATGTGCTCGCTTTCGCTCCGACGCGAAGCGGGAAAGGCGTCGGTCTCGTTGTCCCAACCCTCTTGTCCTGGCCGCAGT
Organism: uncultured Asticcacaulis sp.; assembly: GCA_946480125.1. Next base: position 1,198 of record CAMLIY010000100.1, on the reverse strand, counting down.
CCGTCCTGGTTCATGACATCAAGGGCGAAAACTGGGACCTCACGGCCGGCTGGCGCAGCCGCTTCTCCCATTGCATTCTCTTCAACCCAACGGATTTACGGTCCGCGCGCTTCAATCCGTTGCTGGAGGTGCGCAAAGGCGCCAACGAAGTCCGTGACGTCCAGAACATAGCCGACATCCTGGTCGATCCTGAAGGTGCTCTCGAACACCGGAGCCATTGGGAAAAGACCAGCCACAGCCTCCTGGTCGGCGCCATCCTTCACGTCCTCTATGCCGAGGAAGACAAGACCCTGGCGCGTGTTGCAAACGTCTTGTCCGACCCGCAGCGTCCAATTGTCGACACCCTTCATCGGATGCTGTCGACGAACCATCTCGGGACCGAGGACGCGCCAAAAGTCCATCCGGTCGTCGCCTCCGCCGTCCGAGACCTGCTCAACAAATCACCGAATGAACGCTCAGGCGTCCTGTCGACGGCGATGTCCTTCCTCGGCCTCTACTATGATCCCGTCGTGGCCGCGACGACCGCGACCTGTGATTGGCGGATCGCCGACCTCATGAACGCCGAAAATCCGGTCTCACTTTATCTGGTTATCCCGCCCTCGGACATCTCGCGCACCAAGCCGCTCGTTCGCCTGATTCTCAACCAGATAGGCCGCCGCCTGACCGAGCGGCTGGAAGGTGAGGTCGGCAAATGCCACCGTCATCAGCTGTTGATGATGCTCGATGAGTTCTCTGCCCTGGGCCGTCTGGACTTCTTCGAGACCGCGCTGGCCTTCATGGCAGGCTATGGCATTCGCGCGTACCTGATCACCCAGAGCCTGAACCAGATATCCAAGGCTTACGGCGAGAACAATTCGATCCTCGACAACTGCCATGTCCGGATCGCCTTCTCCTCCAATGACGAGCGTACCGCGAAGCGCATCTCGGATGCCCTGGGCACCGCCACCGAGCAACGTGCCCAGCGCAACTATGCCGGCCATCGCCTGGCGCCGTGGCTGTCCCACGTCATGGTCTCGCGCCAGGAAACCGCCCGACCGCTCCTGACGCCCGGTGAGGTCATGCAATTGCCCGCCAGTGACGAACTGGTCCTGGTTTCGGGCCTGCCCCCCATCCGCGCCAAGAAGGTGCGCTATTTTTCCGATAGCAATTTTTCTGATCGCAGGCTGCCAGCGCCCGTTTTAGCCGACGACGGCTACGT
>CAMLIY010000099.1 GCA_946480125.1 uncultured Asticcacaulis sp. | reverse complement strand
CGCAATTTGCTGAGGCGATAGGCGTCTTCATAAGCCGCCAGCGCCTGCTCGGAATTACCGAGACGCGCCTGAAGCGCCTTCTGGCTGGACAGGGTATCGGCCACCTGTTGCATGGCTTCGAGCACATTCTGGTTATAGGTGGCGATGGCCAGGGCATGTTCGCTTTCGGCTGATTTCAGATTGGCCTTGAGCGCGCCGCCATCGAATAGGGGCAGGCTGAGGGCCGGACCCACCTGACCAATATCGGAACCCGACGAGAACAGCTTGTCGAGGCCCAGCGACTGGAAGCCGACAAAGGCGGCGATATTGATGTTGGGATAGAAGGCGGCGTGCGCCTGCTTGATATGCGCCGAAGCGGCCTCGGCGCGCCAGCGGGCGGCGATGATATCCGGACGGCGGCCGATCAGGTCGAGATTGACCTCAGCGGGGACGGCGCCAAAGGCTTGTGCGTCCAGCGCCAAGGTTGGGCGTTGCAAGGTGTTGGCGAAATCAGGCGCGGCGCCGGTGAGCATGGCGATCAGGTGCTTGTTGAGTTCGATCTGTTCATCAATGGCAGCCAGTTCCGCCTTGGCGGCATATACGCCGGCCTCGGCCTGGGCGCCCTGCGCCTTGTTGCTGACACCATTATTGAGTTTATCCTGCACCAGCTTGGCGCTGTCAGAACGTATGCCGACGGCGCGCCCGGCCAGATCACGTTCCTGATAGAGGCGGTCGAGATCGACATAGGCGGTAGCAATGGCGGTGGACAGCACCAGGCGGGCCTGAGCGGCTTCAGCCTGGGCGGCTTCTTCATTGGAGCTGGCCGCGGCGATAGCGGCGCGGTTCCTGCCCCAGAAGTCCAGCTCCCAGTTAAAGCTCAGGGTCGTCTGGCCATAGTCGGTATAGCCTTCGGGCAAGGCCTCGGCGGGGAACAGATAATTATAGCTTTGCTTGGCCTCATAAGCGGTGGCGTCCAGGCCGACCTTTGGACGGTTGGCGGCATGATACTGCGAAACGGCAGCCTGCGCCTGATTGAGGCGGGCTTCGGCCATGGCCAGCGACGGCGAATTGTTGAAGGCCTGATTCATCAGGCGCTGCAATTGCGGATCGCCGAGATCTTTCCACCAGGTCTGCTCGCTGACCACATTGATGGGGTTGACCTTCTTGGCCTGGCTGGGCTCAGTGGCAAAGGGCGCGCTCTGCGGAATCGTAGTGCAGGCGCTTAAAGCCGTAGCCGCCAGCAGGGCGGCAATAAACAGGCCGCGGCGCGGTACAGGGGTGGAGGCAGTGTTATGTGTCATTATAGTAAGTCTCATAAGGGCGGACTCTTGAAACAACCGTACGGTATGGTCATTTATGCTGGACATATAGTCCGGCGCGCTGTATCTGTCAACTGACCATACCGTACGGTTTAGGAATTATTTTGCGATGCAAAACGAAAAAGTACCCGAGTTGAAGCCCTGCGAAAATAAAGGCCGCATGAGTGGTGAAGACCGCCGTGAAGCGATCCTCGATGTAGCGACTGATATTTTCCTGTCAGAAGGCTATGCCAGTGCGTCGATGTCGACCATCGCGGCGAAGCTTGGCGGCTCAAAAGGAACGCTGTATAATTACTTCAAGAGTAAGGAAGATCTGTTTTCCGCCTATGTGCAGCGCAGTTGCATCTTTCACCGGGGTGAAATTGCCGATTTGTTGCTGGAAGAGGGCGACCCGCGCACGGTCCTGACGGCTTTTGCCAAGGGATATCTGCGCGCCTTCACGGCCGAACCGGCCTTGCAAAACTGGCGGGTTATTTCGGCGGAAAGCCACAAGTCTCCTGAAATCGGCCGCATGTTCTACGAAAGCGGCCCGCTGGCCGGTGCCCGCATTCTAGCGGCCTATATTGAAAAGGCTGTGGCGCGCGGCGAACTGGTTGTACCCGATATAATGACGGCCGCACATCATTTCACATCGCTTATTCATGGCCGCATGATCAAGGCGCGGCTGCTCAACTACATACCGGCCCCCAGCGATGCCGAGATTGACGCTGAGGTGGAAGCCGCCATGTTTGTCTTTTTCGCCGCCTATGGCGCCAGGAGCTAGATCGTCAAAATCTGACAGGCCAGTCTTCGCGGCGCTTCGCGGTGACTGATCAGAATCAAGCCCTGGTTTTGTGCCGTGAGCCGGCGAGCCAGGTTCTCCACCACGCGGGCTTCAGTGGCCAGATCGAGCCCTTCGGTGGGCTCGTCGAGGATCAGTATCGGCGCATCGCGTAACAGGCTGCGCGCCAGGGCCAGCCGCTTGCGTTCACCACCGGAAAGCGTGACGCCGCCATCGCCTATCCAGGTCTCCAGTCCTTTTGGCAGCGCGATAACACGGTCTTTCAGGCAGGCGATGTCGAGCGCTTCCAGCATCAATTTCTCCTGATCGGCGCGGGTTATCGTTTTCAGGGTGGCGTCGCTGATCGCCATCGACAGGTTTTCTCGAATTGTACCGGTCAGCAGGGCGGCGTCCTGCGGGCACAGGGAAAACAAGCCGGGCGCACCGGAGCCGCCTCTGAGACCTGTCAGGGTTTCAACAAGTCGCGTTTTGCCGCTGCCGGAGGGGCCATCGAGACGTATGCGCAATGTACGGTCAAGCTCGATAGTCTGGCCTTTGAAAGTAAAGGCTGTCTGCGTATCGGTTTGCGTCACCTGGGTTTGGTCATGGATTTCCGCCACGCGTAAGCGCGCCTGATCGAAGCCGGCTGTCTGACCCATCGCCCGGGTCAGGATCGTTGCGGATTCAAAGCCCATGCTGCCGGCCAGCAGCGCCAGAGCCATATGCGCCAGGGGCTGACCCAGGCTGGATATGGCGATTCCGGCCAGGCACAGGCCCGTCATGGCGGTTGCGACGGCGTCGCTTATTGCCGCCTTGCCGACAAAACGTGTCTTGGCTTGAAGAAGGCGGGCTTCCAGGCCCTGCAATTCCGCCATCAGTGGGGCGCGCAGGTCATAGGCGCGGATGTCGGGCAGCAGGGTCATCAGCGAAAAGAACCGTGCCTTCAATTCACCCATGGCGGCAGAGTGGGACAGGTCATCGGCCGGGCGGCGGTGGATATAATGTCCGGCGGCCATGGTGCCCGTGATGAATACCAGCAGGACCAGGGCGGCCCAAGGGGAAGCGATCGCCGTCAGGAAAAGCGCGGTCAGTATGCCGGCGCCACTGGCCCAGGGCGCAGGGCGCATGACCAGTGCATTTTCCAGTGTCGTGACATCCTGAATGAACCGGCTGGAAGCCTCACCCCGGCTGAGTTGCAAAGTCTTTTGCGGCTCGGCATTCACGATGCGAGACAGCAAGGCGGGCCGCAGTTGCGCCATGGCGCGCAGGGCCACCGAATGGCCGGTATAACGTTCGCCATAACGCAGCACGGTGCGGGCAATGGCGAAGAAGCGGATCGCGGCGCTAGGCAACAGATAATTGAATCCCTGAGCGGTAATGATACCGGCGGCGCCCGCCACCGCGGCGCTGGTCAGGAACCAGCCGGAAATCCCCAGCAGCATGACGGCCGATACACTGACCCCGGCGGCGAAAGCCGCTGTCAGGAAGAGGCGCATCCGATGCCGTTTCAACAGGTCTTTGAAAACATGATCAAAGGATTTCATGACAATGCCACCACCTGATCAGCCAGGGCGCACAGCCGGGCCGAATGGCTGGAAAGGATAACCGTTCGCCCCCTGAATATTGCCGGCAGCTGCGCGATCAATTCTGTTTCGGCCATGGCGTCCAGGTCTGCGGTCGGTTCATCGAGCAGGAGGATCGGGGAGTCTTTCAGCCAGGCGCGCGCCAGGCCGATCTTTCGCCGCTCACCGCCGGACAGGCCGGAGCCGCGCTCGTTTAGCCCCCCGCTACGCGTCTGCGCTACAGCGTCGAGACCGAACAGCTTGATGGCCTGCCGGATCTGTTCATCATTGGCTGTGCGGTTCGCCACCCGGAGGTTATCCGCCAGACTGCCTGCCAGAATCGGTGGCGCCTGTGAAACCCAGGCGATGTCTTCGCCGATATCACCAAGCGGCTGGCCATCGATCTGTATGACGCCGGAGACCAAACGCCCCTGACCCAGCAAGAGGCGCAGCATTGTGGTTTTTCCTGAGCCGGTCGGTCCTTTCAGGGCGATAATCTGCCCCGGCCGGGCGGTGAAGCTGACTGGTCCGATTTTAAGACCATCATCGTCCGGAAAGCCGCAGACCACACGATCATAGGTGATTTCTGGCGCGGATGAGAGAGGCGGAAAAGGTATGGGTTCCGGCAGGACGTCTATTTCCATAAGCCTTTGGGCCGCCGCCATGGCCGTTTGCTGGTCGTGGTAAGCCGCGGCCAGCCGGCGCATGGGCGCGTAGACGTCCGGGGCCAGAGCCAGAACAAAAAAGGCGGTGGCGAAGGTCAGGGGCTCCGGCACCTTAAAAGGCAGTTCGCCCAACAGGTAAAAACCGCAATATATGGCGATCAGGGCCACGCTCAGGGCACTGAAAAATTCCAGGACCGCGGAAGTTACGAAAGCGATCTTCAAAACGCTGAGTGTCCGTTCGGCGACCTCATGCGCGGCGCGGCCGACCGTGCGAATTTGCCGGGGGCCGGCATTGAAACTCAGGATCAGCGGCAGGGCCCTGATACGGTCGACAAACAGAGAAGACAGGCGTGACAGGGCGTCCAGTTGCCGCTTCGATTCCCCCGCGCTGGTCATGCCAAGGACCGCCATCAGCGCGACAAACGGAAGCATGGTGAGCAGCAGGATGGCGGCACTGACAGGACTGACGCAGGCTACGATCGCGATGAATGCCAGTGGCAATATACGCGCCTGAAAATCGCTCTGGCGAAAGCGCGCATAATAGCCTTCGAGGGCTTCGCTATCCTCGAACAGGGCGTTCAAGCGGCCCTGGTGACGGCTGGCATCAATGCGGCCATTCAATGCTTTCGCCATGATATCCAGCCGGATGGCGGAGATGATCCGCCGTGCCGATTGCAGGGCAAGTTTTTGATTCACAAGATTTAAACCAGCGCGTACGGCCAGAACAAATACGGTGACCGCCATTGGCACGACAAGGGATGACAGTTTTTGCGGGTTGTCAAAAAGATCGCTGACCATGTGACTCAGACCCCAGGCAAAGCCGGCGACGCAGGCGCCTTCCAGCAGACCGATCCCTTGGGTCAGATGCAGCACCCTGTCCGCCTCGCCCCACAGTCGTAATTGCCTGCGTAGCGTTGCCGGCTTTGCTGCGTCAGGGGGGTGCGACATCTTGGTTATTGTGCGGCGCAAGATTAAGCCTTACTGTTTATATGGGTTTAGCGGCGCATTCCTCCCAAAGTTGAGAAGAGGCGTTGCTAAGGGCTGATTTTAGGTGTTTTCTTCACTGGAAACGCGAACTTAACCGGGGAAGTCTGATGGACCTCAGTACCGTAGAACTCTCAAGGCTGCAATTCGCCTTGACCGCGATGTACCACTTTCTATTCGTCCCGCTGACACTCGGTCTCAGCTTCATGCTGGTGATCATGGAAAGCGTCTACGTCCTTACACGACACGAGGTCTGGCGTACGATCACCCGCTTTTGGGGTCTTCTGTTCGGCATCAATTTCGTGCTGGGTGTGGCAACAGGTCTCACCATGGAATTCGAGTTCGGCATGAACTGGTCGTATTATTCGCATTATGTCGGCGACATCTTTGGCGCGCCGCTGGCGATCGAGGGGTTAATGGCCTTCTTCCTGGAAGCCACCTTCGTTGGCCTGATGTTCTTTGGCTGGGAAAAGCTGTCGCGTCCGGTCCACCTGCTGGTGACGTTTCTCGTGGCCCTTGGCACCAATCTGTCGGCCCTGTGGATTTTGATCGCCAATGGCTGGATGCAGCACCCGACAGGCGCGGAATTCAACCCGGCGACCATGCGGATGGAGGTGACGGACTTTATGGCGGTCCTGTTTAATCCGGTGGCGCAGGCCAAGTTCGTCCATACGGTCAGTGCCGGCTATGTGCTGGCGGCGGTGTTCGTCATGGGCATTTCAGCCATCTGGTTATGGAACGACAGGTGGACGAGTATTGCCAAGCGCTCCATGGCGGTGGCCGCCGCGTTTGGTCTGGCCTCCGCCCTTTCGGTGGTCGTGCTGGGTGACGAGTCGGGCTATAACCTGACCGATAACCAGAAAATGAAACTGGCCGCGCTGGAATCTATGTGGCACACCGAAAAGGCGCCTGCGGGTATCTCGGTCTTCGGCATTCCGAACGTGAAAGAACAGCGCACCGATTTCGACGTCAAGATTCCCTATGTGCTGGGCCTGATCGCCACGCGCAGCGTCGATCAGCCGGTCATTGGCATACTCGATCTGACGGATAAGGCGGAGGGGCGCATTCGGTCCGGTATCATCGCCTATGATGGGGTTGAGAAGCTGAAGCGCGATGCCGGTGATAGCGATGCGCGGGCCTTGTTTGAAGCGCACAAGGCCGATCTCGGCTATGCCTTGTTGCTTAAAAAATACGTTCCTGACCCCCGTACCGCCACCAATGCCATGATCGTCCAGGCTTCACTCGATACCATTCCCAATGTGCCGGTAATGTTCTGGACCTTCCGGATCATGGCCGGGCTGGGATTTGCCTTTATCGCCTTGTTTGCCACCGCCTTCCTGATGGTGACGCTTGGCAAACACAAACATCGTCTGTTCCTGCTGGCCTGTATCATAGCCATTCCCTTGCCGTGGATTGCGATCGAAGCCGGCTGGGTACTGGCGGAAATCGGCCGGCAGCCGTGGGCGGTCGATGGTGTGCTCCCGACCTTCATGGGCGCGTCCAGCCTGAGCAAAGGCCAGATATGGGCCACGATTGTTGGCTTCACCTTGGCCTATGCGGTTCTCGCCGTCATTGAAGTCAGGCTGATGATCCACACAATCAAAAAGGGACCGTATGAGGCCAAACTCGGCCGTATGCACCACGACCCCGAAGTCAGCCCCACAGACGATCCCTCGCTGCCCGTAATCGGTCCGGCTGAGTAAGGAGATACATAAATGGAATTACCTCTCGACTATCCGACCCTCCGGGTCATCTGGTGGGGCCTTGTCGGCGTGGTGCTGATCGGTTTCGCCATCATGGACGGCTTTGACATGGGCGTGGCGGCTCTGCTGCCCTTCGTGGCGAAGTCCGATTCCGAGCGCCGGGCCGTTATCAATACGGTCGGCGCCACCTGGGAAGGTAATCAGGTGTGGTTCATCGTCGGCGGGGCAGGCCTGTTCGCCGCCTGGCCTTTGATCTATGGCGCCAGTTTCTCAGGCTTTTATCTCGCCATGTTCCTGGTGCTGATGGCGCTGATCCTGCGGCCGGTCGGCTTCAAGTATCGCTCAAAGCGGCCCGGAAAAACATGGCGGCGTAACTGGGACTGGGCGCTGTTTATTGGCGGGTTCGTGCCGGCCCTGGTCTTCGGTGTCGCTATCGGTAATGTGCTGCAAGGGGCGCCGTTCAGCTATGACGACGACCTGCGCGTCACCTATCACGATCAGTTCCTGGGCGGTTTGCTCGGCCTGTTCTCGCCGTTTACGATCCTGTGTGGCCTGACCTCGGTCGCCATGCTGCTGCTGCAAGGCTCGACCTGGCTCGGTCTCAAGCTGGAAGCGGGTGTGGTGCGTGATCGGGCCTTGCGGTTTGGTCTGTTCGCCGCCCTTGGCGTCATTGTGCTGTTCGCCGCCGGCTATATCTTCGTCCGCTTCTCAGGTCTGGGCTACAGTGTTATTGGCGCTGTGTCTGCCGACGGGCCGTCAAACCCGACGCGTGCCGAAGTTATCCGTCAGGCCGGGGGGTGGCTGATCAATTTTGGCAAGCATCCGTGGATGTGGATGGCGCCTGTGCTGGGTTTTGCCGGACCGCTCATTGCCCTGGCCGGACAACGCCTGCGCACCGACTGGCTGGCCTTTATCGGCTCATCTCTCGGGGTGGCAGGCATCATCGCCACGGTCGGGTGCTCAATGTTTCCGATCATCCTGCCGAGTTCGGTGGACGCCCATTCCAGCCTGCTCGTCTGGACGGCGTCCAGTTCGCACCTCACCCTGTTCATCATGTTGCTGGTGGTCGCGGTCTTCCTGCCGATCGTCCTGCTGTATACCTCCTGGGTCTATAAGGTGCTTTTCGGCCGGGTCAGCACGGAACATCTCAAGACCAACCCCGATCTCTACTGACTTACTGGGGGAGGCACACCTTCCCCAGCCCCTCGTAAGGAGCCGCGCATGTGGTATTTTTCATGGATTTTGGGTGTCGGCCTGGCCGTCGCCGTCGGCATTCTCAATGGCATCTGGTATGAATTTCATACAACCGATGATCCGGATGCCGAAGACCCGTACTCAGACTCCAAAATTCACTGAATTTTGGCAAGCACAAGTGTGCGCCCGAGCCTTTGCGAGGAGCCTAGCGGCGCTTGAGCGGCAAAAAATCAACCTTGTTATTCCCGAAGGGAATTAACAAGATTAAACACCATTGTCTTGGCTTCATCATCATGACCGCCCTGCGCCAGGCCATACAGGGTCTGCATGATGTCCTCGGCCACCGGCGCCACATGGGCCTGATTGACCACCTCAAAAATGCCGGGCAGGACCAGTTCGCGCACCTCGTTATCGTCCACCAGCGCTTCGGTGATCTTTTCGCCTTCGCGCAGGCCGGTGAAGGTGATCTTGATGTCCTTTTCCGGTCTCAGGCCGTAAAGTTTGATCATGCGGGTGGCCAGATCCATGATCTTGACCGGTTTGCCCATTTCCAGAATATACAATCCGGACTTATGTTCCGGTGTCTTCGCATTATTCATGGCCGCTGTCAGAACCAGCTGCACGGCCTCGAAAATGGTCATGAAATAACGCTCGACATCGCGGTCAGTGAGCGTGATGGGACCGCCGCGTTCGATCTGAGACTTGAACAAAGGCACGACGGAACCGGTCGATCCCAGCACATTGCCAAATCGCACCACGCATGCCTGGTGGGTATCGGAAATCTGCGTACGTATCAGATGTTCGGCCAGGCGCTTTGTCGCCCCCATCAGGGAAGATGGTGCCACGGCCTTATCCGATGAGATCAGCACCAGCTGCTTGACGCCGGCCGCCTTGGCGGCATCGATGACATATTGCGTACCGAGCACATTGGTCAGCACACTTTCGCTGGGGTTCAGCTCGACCATCGGCACATGCTTGAGCGCGGCGGCATGAAAGATGACGTCCGGCTTTTGCTGCGCCACCAGGGCAGCGATGCGTTCCTGGCGGCGTACACTGCACAAAAACGGCCGGGCGCGATCTCCGGCGCCATTGCTGGGAAATTCCAGCTTGATGGCGCGGTCGATTTCATAGAGCGCTAATTCCGAATGGTCGATCAGGCTGACATGGGCGGCGCCAAGCGCCAGTACCTGTTTGCAGATTTCCGAACCGATCGAACCGCCGGCGCCGGTGACCAGAATGCGCTTGTCGGCATAGAAGTTTTTCAGGCCTTCCGTATCGAGCTGAACCTGCGGACGATGCAGCAAAACCCTGAATGAGGCCGGATCGCTTGGGTCCGGCAAGGGAATAGATCCATTCTTCTTGCCAAAAGCCGCCACACGCGCCAGAAAACGCAACAGTCGATAATTAGACAGACTCATGGATATTCCGGCAGGCTTGCGATAATAGAGGTGTGTATTGAGCGTGTTATGATGGTTTTAGCAAGGCCTCAAGACAGAAGCGTCACAATTTTTTGCAACCGGTTATGGGTTTGCACGTCAGCGTGGATATGATCGACATTCTTTTTTTTGGCCGCGTGGCTGATAATCTCGGCAAACGCCGGATGGAAATGACCTTGCCAGCCGAAGGCCTGTCGCTCCATGCCTTGAGTGAACAATTATTTCCGCAAGGCGATGAGCGCCTGCGCATGAGCGTCAACCAGGTTGTGGTAATTGATGACCGACCTCTGAACGATGGGGATGAAATCGCGTTTTTCTCGGTATTCTCCGGAGGTTGATAATGGTGGATATAAATATCTGTCTGTTGCCAGCGGGATTTGATCCGGCAAAGGTTCACAGCGATTTTCTGGCGCAATTTGGGGCGCTTGGCGCGGTGGTGGCCTTTACCGGCGTG
>CAMLIY010000098.1 GCA_946480125.1 uncultured Asticcacaulis sp. | reverse complement strand
AACTTCTGAGCGTGAAAGGCGTCGGTGATTACGAACGCCTCGGCACCACGATCGACGACGCCGCCGGTGAGGCCTTCGACAAGATCGCCAAGGTACTGGGTCTTGGTTATCCCGGCGGGCCGGCGCTGGAAGCCTGCGCCCAAACCGGTGACGCCAGCCGCTTCACCCTGCCGCGCGCCCTGCTCGGCCGCAAGGACTGCGACTTTTCCTTTTCCGGCCTCAAGACCGCCGCCGCCCTGATCGCCCATGCCGAGGTGAAGACGGAGCAGGATCGCGCCGACCTCTGCGCCGGTGTGCAGGCGGCGATTGCCCGGCAACTGGTCGAACGCTCCGACCGCGCCATGAAGCTTTTCAGAGAACAAACCACCGTAACTGATCCGGCCTTTGTGGTGGCCGGCGGCGTGGCGGCCAATCTGGCGCTGCGCGCGGCTCTGACCGCCACGGCGGAGAAAAATGGCTTCGTGCTGAAAGCCCCGCCGCTGAAATACTGCACCGATAATGCCGCCATGATCGCGCTGGCGGGGCTTGAACATTATGAAAAGCTGGGCAAGGGTGCGCGCCCTGATATGAAATCGGGCATGAGCACCATCGCGCGGCCGCGCTGGCCGCTCGATGAGGCGAGCGCCGCAAACGCGCCGATCCATAAATATGCTGGCCGCAAGGGAGCGAAAGCGTGACGGTTCAAACTTTTCGCAAGGTCGGCGTCATCGGCGCCGGTGCCTGGGGCACCGCGCTGGCGCAGGTCTCGACGCTCGGCGGTAACTCAGTCATCCTCCATGCCCGCGAAGCCGAAGTGGTCGCGGCGATCAATGGCGATCGTGAAAACAGCCTCTATCTCGGCGGCGTCAAGCTCTCCGCCGATATCACCGCCACCAGCGATTTCGCCGACCTGGCCGCCTGCGACCTGATCCTGGCCGTACCGCCGGCGCAATTCATGCGCGCCACCCTGACCGCCTTCAAACCGTATGTGCGTGAAGGCCTGCCGATTGTGCTGTGCGCCAAGGGCGTTGAACGCGGCACGGATGCCTTGATGACCGAGGTGCTGGAAGACGTCCTGCCCGAAGCATGTGTCGGTGTGCTGGCCGGGCCGAACTTCGCCAAGGAAGTGGCCATGGGCCTGCCCTCCGCTGTCACCATCGCCTGCGAGGACGAAGCGCTTGGCGCGCGCATCGCCGCCACGCTGGCCGGCCCGACCTTTCGCCCCTACCAATCGACCGATTTGATCGGCGCCGAGGCCGGTGGCGCTATCAAGAACGTCATTGCTATCGCCTGCGGCATCGCCGAGGGCAAGGGCCTGGGCCGCAATGCCCATGCCGCCTTGATCACGCGCGGCTTCGCCGAAATGTCGCGGATGGCGATGGCCTTGGGTGCGCGTTTTGAGACCCTGTCCGGCCTGTGCGGCCTGGGCGATCTGGTCCTGACCTGCTCGTCGCCGCAATCGCGGAATATGAGCGTGGGCCTGGCCCTCGGTCAAGGCCAGACCCTGGCGCAGTTCCTCGAGGGCAAGGTGTCGGTGGCCGAAGGCGTTCAGTCGGCCCCCGCCGTGGTCGATCTCGGCCGCAAGCACAAGGTCGAACTGCCGATTTGTGAGGCCGTAAATGCCGTGCTCACCGGTGACATGGACGTCTCCCGCGCCATCGAGGCCCTGTTGTCACGGCCGCTGAAAAGCGAACGGGCTTAAAATTTACGCCCCCAATCGTATACGATCACAAAATGTTGCAACGCGATATTTGTTGATGACAGCGCTGTCAATGTGGTGCAGCCTCGGTTTGCCACGGACCGCTCCCCCGGTCGTGACAGCTTATAACCGCAACCCCAAACTTTGTGAGTGTGTCCCATGATGAAATCCGTTTCCTTGCTCGCCGGCGCCACCCTGCTGGCTACTACCCTTTCCACCGCCCCTGCCTTTGCCGAAGGCAGCTTCAGCAATCCGTCCGCTCATAGCTGCACCACCGCCCAGGAAGAAACCATCGGCAAGCAGATCGCTGATGCCGCCGCCGACAAGGTGCGCGGCAAGGCCCCGGCTCAGAGCAAGCGCCTGATCAAGGTCGAATCCTGTGAGGTCAACAAAGGCGTGATCAGCACCTGGTTCACCTATAATTACGTCTCGAATAACATCGCCTATGCTGTTGACGGACAGGCGCGTATCGACACGACAGGCGCCGTGGAACTGGCTCAAATTGACAAGCCGGGCAAGGTTTATGCGTCTATCGACACCAATTACGTAGAATAGTCGAACCGGCAGGGCGCCGGGAAACATCACCGGCGCTCTTTACTTTTTCTGCCTTATTTTGCTTGCAGGATCATGACGAACGCGTAGTCTCCCCTGAAACCGTTCGGAGAGATTTCATGTTCAAGCCCCTCCTCCTGACAGGCATCTCCGCCCTTTTCCTGATTGGCGCCGCGCCTATCACCCAGCAAGGCAGCGCCATACAGGCGTCGCCGCAGGAAGTGCTGGACGCCGCCCCCATCTCTGCCTGGATGACCGTAGCGGCTGAAGACCTGGTGGTGATGACACTGGCTGACGGCCATCAGGTTGATTATCAATTAGCGCCTGATTTCGCACCGGTCCATGTCGCTAATATCCGTCAGCTCGTGCGCTCAGGTTACTTTGACGGCGCCTCCATCCTGCGCGTGCAGGACGCCTATGTCGTACAGTGGGGGCGACCGGATGAGGACAAGACCGAGCCCAAAGGGATCAATCCCACACCGCCGGCGGAATATGAGTTCGCGCTGCCAAAGGCCTTCAAACCTTTGCCCTATGGGGACGCCTATGCCGAAACGGTCGGCCACGCGAAGTCATGGCCCATGGCGACCGATGGCCACGCCGCCTGGCTGATCCATTGTTACGGCATGATCGGCGTGGCGCGTGACGTGGCGCCGGATACCGGTTCCGGCACGCAGCTCTATACGGTGATCGGCCAGGCGCCGCGTCATCTTGACCGCAATCTCGCCGTGGTCGGGCGCGTGATCGGCGGCATGGAGTTCCTCACCGACCGGCCGCGCGGCACCGAGGAGTTGGGCTTCTACAAGGATGACAGCCAGCGCATAAAGATTGTTTCGACCAGGATGGCGTCTGACCTGCCGGCAGCGCAGCGTCCTGCCATCCAGGTTCTGGATAGCGACAGCCCGACCTTCGCCGCCTGGGTGAAAGCCCGCGCCAATCGCTCAGGTGCATTTTTTGTCAAACCCGCCGGAGCGGTCGATATTTGCAATGCGCAGGCACCGGTCCGTGCAATAAATCATTAGATTTTGATAAACGCAAAGCCAATGCACAACCCTAAATTGCGCCGGATTTATTCAACAAACTCCCGTGCCGGTGGAATAAATCAGCTATCAACAGCATGTGCGTAACCGTTTTTACGCAGAATAATTGTCAACAATCATAATGGCCAGAGATTTTATTAATATGCTTACCCTACGTAACTTATAATTTTATTAAAAATACTCAAGTATATTTAAAAAAAACATAAGTTATTTTAAAACAACATTATAATATAATTATGCATCCCATTTTGAAAATCTGCATACAGGCAATATTTGCTCCTGAATAAACTGTCTATTAACCGCAATACACATACACCTGATCTACGAGTAAAGGCCGGAAGAGTAACCGAGTCGGGGGCGTGAGGCGTATTATGTTTTTCAAAAAGACTGACCATAGCAATACCAAGGCGATTATCGACGCCCTCAACGCTTCGCAGGCCGTCATAGAATTTACCCCATCAGGCGAAATTCTGACCGCCAACACCAATTTCCTCAATGCCGTCGGCTACAGCCTGAGCGAGATTGCCGGCCAGCATCACAGCCTGTTCTGCGATCCCGAATATGCCCAAACGCCCGCCTACCGGCAATTCTGGCATGACCTGGCACAGGGGCACTTCGCGGCCAACACCTTCAAGCGCTTTGGCAAGGGCGGCCGGATCATCTGGCTTCAGGCGACCTATAATCCGATCCGCAACGAGACAGGCCAGGTGATCAAGGTGATCAAGTTCGCCTCAGATATCACACAAGCCAAGCTGCATGAGCTTGATATCAACGGCAAGATCGAGGCCATCAACCGCGCCCAGGCAGTCATTGAATTCACTCCAACCGGCACCATCCTGACCGCCAACTCGAATTTCCTGGCCGCGGTCGGATATGACCTTGACGAGATCACGGGCAAGCATCACGGCATGTTCTGCGAGCCGGACTATGTGCAGTCATCCGCCTACCGCCAGTTCTGGGAAAGCCTCGGCCGCGGCCAATATCAGGCGGCGGAATACCGACGTTTCGGCAAGGGCGGTCGCGAACTCTATATCCAGGCGACCTACAATCCGATCTTCGACGACACCGGCGCGGTCGTTAAGGTGGTAAAGTTCGCCACCGACATCACCGACATGGTGCGCCGGCGCTTGCGAGGCGCCCAGCTCAATGGCGAACTGGGCGTGGTGTTCGGTACTATTTCTGACGCCCACGAGAAAGCCGGCATCGCCGCTTCGGCCTCTACCGAAACCGGCGCCATGATCCATAGTGTCGCGGCCGCCTCCGAGGAGTTATCGCAGAGTGTGCGCGATATTTCCAACAGCATGGGCCATGCACGCACCAGTGTCGAGGGTGTTTTCAAGCATACCGAAGTTGCCAACAGTTCGGCGGAATCGCTCAATAAGTCCGCCACCTCCATGACCAATGTGGTGACCCTGATCCAGGATATTGCCGGCCAGATCAACCTGCTGGCCTTGAATGCCACCATTGAATCTGCCCGCGCCGGTGAGGCGGGCCGAGGTTTCGCGGTCGTTGCCTCGGAAGTCAAGTCGCTGGCCAATCAGGCCGCGCGCTCCACCCAGACCATCGCCGCCGAAATTTCCAATATGCAGGCTGTAACCAGCGAAGTGGTGGGCGCGCTCGGCCTGATTTCCAGTTCGATGAATGAAGTGCTGGGCAATGTCACATCCGTGGCCGGCACGCTTGAGCAACAAACTGCCGCCACCTGTGAGATTACCGCCAACATGCAGGCGGCGGTCACGGCCGTCAGCGAAATCAACGAAAGCCTGGAAAATATTTCCTACACTTTCGCCAATGTGGTTGAGACGTCAGGCAAGGTTAAAAAAGAAATGGACGACCTGGCGGCATAGCCCTGGCGTTCCTTCCACACTAACTGATTATACACACAAACGCGATAACATCCTCCTACTGCCCCAGGCAGAGGGGGATGTCGTAATAACCCCAGGAAGCAGGGTAAAAGCGTTGGTTTTCAACCTCATCTATTTGAAGCGTCTGGCAGGCATTTTCCAGGTTCCTGTTGATGATATGGAACTTTCACGCGCGCAATATAACGCTTTCACCAAACAAATTCCGCTTCTCTATCTGCTTTTATCCACCAATACGATCGCTGTGGCCGTCACCTATTCATCGGTCGCGCCGGCATGGCTGGCTATAGGTGTACCCGGCTTACTCTGCCTGATGTGCGCGATCCGCTTTTTTATCTGGTGGAAAAAACCTGGCACACCCCACAATGATGAACTGGTTTTGCGGCAGTTGCAGCGCACCAACAAGATGGCGGTGCTGATTTCCATGGCGTTTACGGCATGGGGATTAAGCCTTTATGATTATGGGGATGCCTATGCGCGCGGTCATGTCGCTTTTTACATGGCCGTCACTGTCATCGGCTGCATCTTCTGTCTGATGCATTTGCGTTCGGCAGCGATTGCCGTCACCCTGATCGTCAATATTCCCTTTATTATTTTCTTTCTCATACAGCCGCAAACCAGCCTGAAGGCCATGGCGATCAATCTGGCTTTTGTTTCAGTGGCCATGATCACTGTTCTGATGGTGTACTCTCGCGATTTTGCCCGGCTGGTGGCGTCACGAAGTGAAACGAGACGGCTTGGCGATGAAAACTTCCGCATCGCCAATCTCGACAGCCTGACCGGCCTGGCCAACCGCCGGTGGTTTTTCGCTGAACTATCGAAACAGTATGATCGTTCCAAAACGAAAGGCAGCGCCTTCGCCATCGGCATTATCGATCTCGATGGTTTCAAGCCGGTCAACGACACCTACGGCCACTCCACCGGCGATCGCGTCCTGACAGAGGCGGCGCAACGCCTCAAACAGGCCTGCGGCGATGACATTGTATTGGCGCGTCTGGGTGGCGACGAGTTCGGATTTATCATTTCCGGCAATCCCACGCGGGACGAATTACGCTGGTTGGGCACGGCGATCAGCGATATCATCCGTCTGCCTTATGCCATAGGCAGCTCTCAGGCCCTGCTCGGCTCCTCCATAGGCGTCGCGGGTTATCCGCAATCCGCGGCAGATCCGGAAGCCCTGTTCGAACGCGCCGACTATGCCCTTTACCACGCAAAACGCCATCAGCGCGGCCAGATGGTTATCTTTTCCACCGAACATGAAGAACAGATCCGCAGTCACAGCGTCATCGAGCAGGCCTTGCAGAATGCCGACCTCGACGCCGAACTGTCGATGGTTTTTCAGCCCATTATCGATATCACCACTGGCCGGACAATGGCTTTCGAAGCCTTGGCGCGCTGGCAAAGCCCAACGCTCGGCCCCGTCGGGCCTGAACGCTTCATCCCCGTGGCGGAACGCGCCGGCCTGGTGCGCAGTGTGACCAAGACCTTGCTGAAAAAGGCCTTATTCGCGCTGGCGCAATGGCCTGCGGATATCCGCATGTCGTTTAATCTGTCAGCACATGACCTGTCTGATACCGAGACCGTGGTGCAGATCATCGCCATCGTCAATCGCAGCCGGGTCGATCCGAAACGGATAGACTTCGAGATCACCGAAACCGCCGTTTCATATGATTTTGCGCAGGCGGCAACGGCCGTGCAGACCTTCAAGGCGTTGGGCACCGGCATTTCCCTCGATGATTTCGGCACAGGCTATTCCTCGCTAAGCCATGTCCACCGACTGCCGCTTGACAAGATAAAGGTCGATCGCAGCTTCATTACCGATATCGATTCAAATCCGGTCAGCTTTAAAATCGTCAAATCACTGACGGCCCTGTGCGCCGATATGAGGCTGGACTGCATCATAGAGGGCGTTGAAACAGAGGCGCAATTATCGACCCTTCGTGATATCGGCTGCCGAATGGTGCAGGGCTATTATTTTGCCAGGCCTATGGCCGCCACCGAAGTACTGCCCTATCTGGAACTGACCACTAAACGGTTGGCCTGACAATTACTCACGTCAGAATTGCCTTGCAGATAAGGGATTTCACGCCCTGATTGCCATTTGAAAAATATTCATGCGAATTACCGCGCCCGCTTCTTATTGGTAATCCCTTATTAACGTCAAATTGTATACGCAGCTAAGGTCTCAGTAAAAAAGCGTACCGACGGCGGCATTACAGGGATCGATTGCGATCCTTCCGGGGATACAAATTCATGTTATTCAGCAAACACGCATCCAGCGACACAAAGAGTATTGTCGCAGCACTCAATGCTTCACAGGCCGTAATCGAATTTACACCTCAGGGCGATATTCTGACAGCCAACGGCAATTTTCTTAAAGCCGTGGGCTACAGCCTGGCCGAAATCGCCGGACGGCATCACAGTCTTTTTTGTGAGCCCGCCTATGCCGCAGGTGAAGATTATCGACGCTTTTGGCGCAATCTCGCCGACGGCCAGTTCCAATCGAACGTCTTCAAACGCTTTGGCAAGGACGGCAAGGTGGTCTGGCTTCAGGCCACCTACAATCCGATCCGCGATATGTCCGGCAAGGTGATCAAGATCATCAAGTTTGCCTCCGATATCACCGAGGCCAGGATGAAAGAAATCGATCAGGTGGGCAAGATCGAGGCGATTTCGCGCGCCCAGGCGGTAATCGAATTCACACCGGCCGGCGAGGTTATCACCGCCAACGAGAACTTTCTCAAGGCGTTAGGATACCGCATAGACGAAATCCAGGGCCGCCCGCACAGCCTGTTCTGCGATCCTGTCTACGCCGCCTCCGATACCTACCGTCGCTTCTGGGAAGACCTGCGCGCCGGCCGTTTCCAGGCGGCGGAATACAAGCGTATCGGCAAAGGTGGTCGCGAAGTCTATATACAGGCCAATTACAACCCCATCTTCGATGATACAGGCGCCGTGGTAAAGGTGGTCAAGTTCGCCACAGACACAACCGACGCCGTCCGCCGGCGGATGCGCAACGAAGGTTTGAGCCACACCATCAACACCAATCTCGGCGGCGTCATGCAGCGCATAACGGAAGCCACACGCATGACGTCCAGCGCCACCACCGCCTCTTCGGATACGGGCGCGATGATCAATTCGGTTGCCGCGGCTTCGGAAGAACTGAGCCAGAGTGTGCGCGAAATCTTGCAGAACATGGGCAATGCCCGCCTAAGCGTTGAAAGCGTCTTCAAACATGCCGGTGACGCCACGATTTCGGCGGCCGGCCTTCATAAATCAGCTGCGGCGATGAACAATATCGTCACGCTTATCCAGAATATCGCCAGCCAGATCAATCTGCTGGCGCTCAACGCCACGATTGAATCGGCACGCGCGGGCGAGGCCGGCAAGGGCTTTGCTGTCGTCGCCTCGGAAGTGAAAAACCTGGCCAATCAGGCCGCTAGTTCCACCAAGACCATCGCCGCCGAAATAGCGACCATGCAATCGGTGACCGGCGAGGTGGTCGAGGCGCTGGATCTGATATCGGGGTCGGTGGATACAGTTCTGGAAAACGTGTCGTCTGTTGCCTGTGCCATGGAACAGCAGAATGCCGTTACCAATGAAATCAGTGAAAACATGCAGTCAGCCGTATCGGCCATCAATCATATCAATGATAGCCTCGGGCAGATCAATCATACCTTCACCGATGTTACCGAAGCATCCGAAAAGGTAAAAAGCGATGTGGAAGCCTTGGCAGCGTAATCGGCGCGGCGGTTATTTTTTCAACTGCCCCAGATCACGCACGGCGCCGGTATCGGCCGAGGTGACGAGCGCCGCATAGGCCTGAAGCGCCTTGGAGACGTAACGCTCGCGGTTTTTCGGCGTATAGGCCTCAGCGCCACGATGGTCCTCGGCGGCGCGGCGTTCGGCGATCTCACGGTCCGACAGCACCAGATGGATGGTGCGGTTGGGGATATCGATCTCAATCGTGTCGCCATCTTCGACCAGGGCTATCAGGCCGCCGGCCGCCGCTTCCGGTGAAGCATGGCCGATGGAAAGGCCCGACGTGCCGCCGGAGAAACGGCCGTCGGTCAACAGGGCGCAAGCCTTGCCCAGGCCCTTCGATTTCAGATAGGTGGTCGGGTAGAGCATTTCCTGCATCCCTGGCCCGCCCTTGGGGCCTTCGTAGCGGATGACCACGACGTCACCTTCGACAATCTGGTTGTTGAGGATGGCCGTCGTCGCCGAGTCCTGCGATTCAAATACCCGCGCCTTGCCGGTGAATTTCCAGATCGACTCATCGACCCCGGCGGTTTTCACGATGCAGCCCTTTTCGGCGATATTGCCGTAGAGCACGGCCAGGCCGCCATCCTTGGTGAAGGCGTTTTCGACCGAACGGATCACGCCCGACTGGCGGTTTGTATCGAGTTCATCCCAGCGCTTCGATTGCGAGAAGGCCTGGGTGGTACGCACGCCGCCCGGCGCCGCCTTGAAGAACTCGGCCACGGAAGAGTCGTTGGATGACTTGATATCCCAGTGCGCCAGACCGGCCGCCAGCGACGGGCTGTGTACGGTCGGCAGTTCGCCATTGATCAGGCCGCCGCGATGCAGTTCGCCTAAAATCCCGACAATGCCGCCGGCGCGGTGAACATCCTCGATATGCACATCCGACGAGGCCGGCGCCACCTTGCAGATACACGGCGTGCGACGGGAAATCCGGTCGATATCCTGCATGGTGAAATCGACCCCGGCTTCCTGGGCGGCGGCGAGGATATGCAGCACGGTATTGGTCGAGCCGCCCATGGCGACATCAAGCGTCATGGCGTTTTCAAAGGCTTCAAAGGTGGCGATGGAACGCGGCAGTACCGAGGCGTCATCCTGGCCGTACCAGCGCTCGCACAGATCGACGATGGTGCGGCCGGCTTCGCAGAACAGGCGCTCGCGGTCGG
>CAMLIY010000097.1 GCA_946480125.1 uncultured Asticcacaulis sp. | reverse complement strand
TGGCGATGCGGCCGACATCGTTGCGGCCGAGATCGAGCAGCATCAGGTGTTCGGATAGTTCCTTCGGGTCGGCCAGCAATTCCTCTTCCAGCGCCTTGTCCTGTTCCGGCGTCTTGCCGCGCGGACGGGTGCCGGCGATCGGGCGGATGGTCAGCTTGCCGTCACGCACACGCACCAGGATTTCCGGCGAGGAGCCTGCCAGTTGGAAGTCACCGAAGTTCAGATAATAGAGGTAAGGTGACGGATTGTGGCGGCGTAAGCTACGATAGAAGGAAAACGGATCGAGATTGAACGGCGCCTCGAAGCGGTGGCTCGGCACGACCTGGAAGATGTCACCGGCGGCGATATATTCTTTGGAGGCCTCGACCATGCGACCGTAATCAAGCGCCGAGGTTGGCGACATCAGCGGTTCCTGGCGGTGATCTGCGGCGGCCGGCTGGGCGGCGAGGGGGACGCGCAGATCGGCTTCGACCGCATCGAGACGGCAAAGCGCGGCGCTATAGGCGTCCTGGGCGGATTTTTCGTCAGGCCATACCGGGCTGGCCAGCAGGATTTCATGCGCCACATTGTCGAACACGCAGATGACCGACGGGCGCACCAGGCAGGCGTCGGGCAGGTTGAGCGGATCGGGATTGGCGTCGCCGAGCGGCTCCATCAGGCGGATCATGTCGTAACCAAAGACGCCGAACAGGCCGGAAACCATCGGTGGCAGGCCTGCGGGGATATCCATACGGTTGGCGGCGACGAGGGCGCGCAGGGCCTCCAGGGTCGGCTTGGGTTCCGGCGTATACACGGCCCTGGCGATATCGGCGCCGGTCGCCCGTTCGGCCTTTTCGCCGAAGCAGCGCCACACAAGATCCGGCGACAGGGTGATGATCGAATACCGGCCGGACAGGGCGCCGCCCTCGACCGATTCGAACAGGAAGGAATAGGGACGGCCGCGCGACAGCTTGAGATAGGCCGAAACCGGCGTTTCCAGATCGTCTATCAGCTTGCGGCAGACGATATAGGGCTTGCCGGCCTCATAAGCATGCGTGAAGTCGCTCTCGCTGGCGGCTAAGGTTACGGCCTCTCCGATCACTTCAGTTTCTTTTCGGTCTTGATGGTTTTGGTGTCCGGCGGGGTGACGCCGAGCGCCACGACGGCGGTATTGGGATAGATCTGGGTCTTGACGACCGTGCGGGCAGCGCTGCGCGTTGTCAGGGCGATGTCACGTTGAATGCTTTGTGTCATTTGGCCGCGAAGGGCAGTAGACATCGAATTGGCCTGTTTGGCATCGGCCTGATGGATGGCGTCGATGTGGCCGACGGCGATATTGACCTGATTGAGCGGCACAGTGAAATTCTCATTGGCCTGACCACCGAAGATCCGGCCGGCCAGGGCCTGCGGCAGACCGGATTGCTGCACCATGGCGCGGTTCAGGCCATTCAGCGGCTTGATCGGTGCATTCAGGCTGGCGGCGACAGCGGTAAAGCCTTCGCCCTTCTTCAGGCGCGCCAGGGCGTCGTCGGCCTTGGCCTGAACGAGACCGGCGACCTTTTCGGCCATCCAGTATTGCGCCAGTTCGCCCTTGATCTGGGCGAGCGGCGGCGCACCGGCCGGCTTTACAGCGTCGAGACGGACGGCGAAATACTGGCCTTTACCAAGTTCCTCGACGTCAGAGGCGGCACCGGCGGCAGGCAGGTCGTAGATCGCTTTCACCAGTGGCGCGAACTTTGAATAGTTGGCTCGGGGATTACTGGTCTGGCCCTGGGCAGTCATCGGTTCCAGTTTGACGACGGTCAGGCCCAATTCCTTGGCGGTAGCGTCGAAATCCTTGCCGGCGCGGATGGCGTCGGAAAAGGCGTTGCTGTCCTTGTTGACGCGATTGGCGGCTTGTTCCTTGATATATTCCTGCGCCAGTTCGGCGTGGACGCTCTCATAAGACGGCGTGGCGCCGGTCTTGATATCGCCCATCTTGATGACGGCGTAACCGAGTTCACCCTGGATAGCCCCTGACACCTCGCCGGTTTTCAGGCCGAAGGCGGCAGTGGCGATCTTGGCGTCAGGCACAGAGGTCTGCGGCTTCTGGTCGTAATTGATGACCTGGCCCTTGTGCGCCTTGGCGGCGGCTTCCGGCGTCTGGCCGGACTTCAAGGCCGCGGAAATGGCGTTGGCATCTGCGGCCGATTGCGTCGTCACCTGAACGAAGGAGCGGGTTTCAGGCGTCGCCAGGGTTTTCAGGCGCGCATCATAGAGCTTGCGCACGGCGGCCTCATCGATAGTGATCGATTTCAGATAGGTTTCCGGATCAAAGCGTACGAGCGACGCCTGGCGCAGTTCCGGCATTTTCAACTGTTCAAGGCGCGAATTGTAGAAGGCAGTGATGTCGGCATCTGTCGGCGGCGCCGGCAGGGTCACGTTCTTTTCATTGACGACGAAAATGCTGGCGTCGCGGCTTTGCAGGCTCATGGCGGCCTGAGAGGCGGCATAGATGCGCGGCGCCTTGAAGCCGGCCACAGAGGCCGTGAGATATTGCTGGCTGGCGATTTCGTCGGCGATGCTGTCTTCCAGCATTTTCTCTGTCATCTGGTTTTCGGCCAGACGCTGGCGATACGTGTCCTTGTCGAACCGGCCGGTGACGCTGTTGAAAAAGGCGGGAATCTTGGCGATCTCGGCGACGATCATCTTGGCGGATGGCTTCACGCCGATCGAATCAAGCCAGGCGGAAAAAGCCGTCTGGTCGGCCAGTTCGTTCAGCATCTGGATGTGGTCGCCGCTGGCGACAAAATCGTCAGGATTAAGGCTTTGGCCCTGATTCTGCTGGCTGTAGTTCTGCTTGTAACGATCAAAATCGGCCTTGAATTCGCTGGCAGTAATCTTGCGCGAACCGGCCGTGACAACATTATCGCCGCCCACCTTGTTGAAGACGTCGCGCAGTCCGAAGACGGCGAACGAGGCGACCAGAAGCACCATCAAGCCTTTAAAAATCCATGACTTGGTGAATTCTCGGAAGAGGGTGATCATCGCTATATCTATCCTGTGGGCGCGGCCGGGAATGGTGCGCAAGTCGCAGCGCGCCGTAAAGCTGCCTGTGTGGCTGTGTCTTACGGCACGAATAAGGCTGTTACAAAGGGAATTTATTCGTTTCAAGGATTTTCTTGTGAGGCCGTTGCCCGTCAGGTTTGAAGTTTTGCTTGGCTTGCGGGTACAGGGCAGTCTATGTTTTGTGACGCTCCGCCGCTTGTGCCGAACAGCCGCCCATCAGAAGCGGCGACGGTTGAGGCGGCCCAAAAAAATCAAATCAATAAAAGACGAATGAATGCCACATCGACATCTTATCGCCGGCAACTGGAAAATGAACGGGGTCAAGACCTCGCTCAAGGTTGCCGAAGCGATCGCCGCGCAAAGCCGGAGCCATTCGGCACGCGTGGCCCTTTTTCCGCCCGCGACCCTGTTGCCGCTCATGGCCGATGTCCTCAGAGGAACGGATATCGCGCTCGGCGGTCAGGATTGCCATCACGCCGATTTCGGCGCCTATACCGGCGATATCTCGGCCGCCATGCTGAAAGATGCCGGCGCCTCAATGGTCATTCTGGGCCATTCCGAGCGCCGCCACGGTCACCTCGAACCGTGTGCCCTGGTCGCCCGCAAGGTTCAGGCGGCACTGCGGGCCGGACTGGAGCCGATTATCTGTATCGGTGAAACGCTCGATCAGCGCCAGGGTGGACTGACCATTCCGGTTCTGTCGCGTCAACTGGCTGACAGTTTGCCAGAAGACCTTATGGGACAGGCGTTTCAGGTGTCATATGAACCCGTCTGGGCTATCGGCACCGGGCTGGCGGCCACCGATGCGCAGATTCTGGAAGCTTTCGCCCTGATCCGCCGGCATCTGGATCAGCGATTCG
Organism: uncultured Asticcacaulis sp.; assembly: GCA_946480125.1. The sequence goes on along the minus strand of CAMLIY010000097.1, from coordinate 6,339 downwards.
GCCACGGGGTTGCGCCGCATCTGCTTTATGGTGGTTCGGTCAAGGCGTCGAACGCCGGGCAATTGCTGGCGCTGGAAGGCGTAGGCGGCGCTTTGGTGGGCGGGGCCTCACTGACCGCGGAGGACTTCATGCCCATCATTGCCGCCGCCGACACAGCGCCGGTATGATCAATGAGGCTGGCGACCTTGTAATTGTCTGTTCGCGCCATATTTTGGGTGCGTAAACCCGCCGTGCCCTATGGCCATCCGTGTAAAGGAATGCTAAGGGCGTGCAACTTCCGGCTTCGGACACCCGATGGCGGGTGATCATACGTGATTGAGAATATAAAGACCTGACATGCTGTTTGCCATTCTTTTGACTATCCAAATCCTCGTCAGCGTCAGCATGGCGGGCCTGATTCTCATCCAGCGCTCCGAGGGCGGTGCGCTCGGTATGGGCGGCGGTGGCGGTGGCGGCTTCATGTCGGCGCGCGGCGCCGGCAACCTGCTCACCAAGGCGACGGCGATCCTGGCTTTCATCTTCTTCGCCAACTCCATCGGGTTGACGATTGTCGGCAATTTCTCGCAACGTAACGTGTCGGCGGTCGATAAGGTTGATACCAGCGGCCTGACGGTCAATACGGCAACGCCAAACGCACCGGCGGCCGCTTCGGCGCCGAGTTCCGCCGCGCCGTCACTGAGCGATCTGCCGCTGGCAGGGGCTGCGCCGGCCTCGGTCGCGCCTGCCGCGCCGGTCATGAATACCAAACCGGCTGTTCTGCCGGCGCCGCTCAAGCTGCCGGCCAATTCTTCGGTATCGTCCTCGGTCTCGGCCAAGCAGGTCGAAAAGGCCAAGGAAAGCATCTGGGCGTCTTCGTCTTCGGCGGCGCCAAAATCCGCCGTGGCGAGCAAGGCCTCGGCAACGCCGTCCAGCGCGGCGACGTCTTCGGCCTCGCAATAACGCATTCCAAGGGCTCAGGCCCGCGATTAACAACCTATTCCGGCCCACGGGGAGCGATCTCCGTGGGTTATCTCTGATTTTATGGTAACTATCTGATATGGCCCGTTTCGTTTTCATCACTGGCGGGGTGGTTTCCTCGCTTGGCAAGGGCTTGGCGTCGGCAGCTCTGGGGGCATTGCTCCAGGCCCGGGGCTTCAAGGTGCGACTCCGCAAACTGGACCCGTATCTGAACGTCGATCCCGGCACCATGTCGCCCTATCAGCACGGCGAAGTCTTCGTTACTGATGATGGCGCCGAAACCGATCTCGACCTCGGCCATTATGAGCGCTTTACCGGCGTCAACGCCCGCAAGACCGACAATATCACCACCGGCCGCATCTATTCCAACATTATCGAAAAAGAACGCCGCGGCGATTATCTGGGCGCGACCGTGCAGGTGGTGCCGCACGTCACTGACCAAATCAAGCAGTTCGTGGTGTCCGACCAGGGCGACACGGATTTTATCCTTGTCGAAATCGGCGGCACGGTCGGCGACATCGAAGGCCTGCCGTTCTTCGAGGCCATCCGTCAGCTTGGCCAGGAACTGCCGCGGCGTCAGTGCTGCTTTATCCACCTGACACTGCTGCCGTTCGTCAAGACGGCCGGTGAGATGAAGACCAAGCCGACCCAGCACTCGGTAAAGGAACTGCGCTCGATCGGTATTCAGCCTGATATTCTGCTATGCCGCTGCGAGCAGGAAATCCCGGCCGAAGAACGTCGCAAGATCGGCCTGTTCTGTAATGTGCGCGAAACGGCGGTGATCCAGGCCATGGATTCCGACAACATCTACGCCGTGCCGATCGATTATCACAAGCAGGGCCTTGATACCGAAGTGCTGAGCGTGTTTGGCATAGAAGACGCGCCGGCACCGGATCTGGCCATGTGGAAGGATATCACCCAGCGTTATTCCTATCCCGATGGCGAAGTCTCGATTGCCGTCGTCGGCAAGTATACCGTGTTGAAAGACGCTTATAAGTCGCTGATCGAGGCGCTTTATCACGGCGGCATGGCCAATAATGTGCGGGTCCGGATCGACTGGGTCGAATCGGAAACCTTTGAAGGCGCGCCGGAAGCGGTGATCGAGCGCCTTGAAAATGTCCACGCCATCCTGGTGCCCGGAGGGTTCGGAGAGCGTGGCGCGCTTGGCAAGATTGAGGCGGCACGCTTTGCCCGTGAAAACAATGTGCCCTATTTCGGCATTTGCTTCGGTATGCAAATGGCGGTGCTGGAAACGGCGCGCCACCTGGCCGGTATAAAAGACGCCTCATCAACTGAATTTGGCCATACAACCGAGCCTGTGGTTGGCCTCATGACCGAATGGCTGAATGGCAATGAACTGACCCAGCGCGCCGCCGGCGGCAATCTCGGCGGCACCATGCGTCTCGGTGCCTTCGAGGCCAGGCTTAAAGAAGGCAGCCAAGTGGCTGAAATCTATGGCGGTGTGGATGTGTCAGAGCGTCATCGTCACCGCTACGAAGTCAACCGCGACTATATCGAGCGCCTGGAAGCGCATGGCCTGAAATTCTCCGGCATGTCGCCCGACGGGTTGCTACCGGAGATCATCGAGCGCCCGGAGCATCCGTGGTTTATCGGCGTGCAGTATCACCCGGAACTGAAGTCGCGTCCGTTCGCGCCGCACCCTTTGTTCCAGAGCTTTATAGCCGCCGCCAAGGTGCGCAGCCGCCTGGTCTAGGAAAACAACATGCCTCGTCAACTGATCACCTCCGGTTCGCCGTTTGAGCCTGAAATCGGTTTTTCCCGCGCCGTACGTTCTGGAAATCGTATCGAAGTATCGGGCACGGCGCCGGTGGTGAATGGCCAGACAGCGGGCGTCGGTGATTGCTACGCCCAGACCAGGGCGGCGCTCGGCATCATCGTCAAGGCGGTTGAAGAAGCCGGCGGCAAGGCCACCGACATTATCCGCACGCGTATCTTCCTGACCGATATGAGCCTGTGGAAGGACGCCGCGCGCGCCCATGGCGAAGTCTTCGGTGAGATCCGTCCGGCTTCCAGCTTTATCGGCACCAGTGCTCTGATCAATCCGGAATGGCTGGTCGAGATCGAAGCCTCGGCTCAGATCGAAGGCTAGCGATTATATCCAGTCACCGGATATTGCCATTGCCGCGCAGAACGACACAACCAGTACGAACCATGCATTAATGAGCCATAGAACGGCGCTCAGCCAGCGATAACCAGCATTATAGATCACGAGCCATACGCCATACGCGATGAATGACAGCAGGGGAATCCAAAGGCTCCACAAGACATAAGCCGGCCACTCCAGGTTGTTTTGATGCCAATGATTACTGCCCCATATTGCGTTTGCGAGCCAGAATAAGGGCAAGGCGGAAATGGCAGTCTTCTTGTGCCAATCTTTTGTCAAGGCTTTGAATTTGTGTGTGTTGAAAAAGAACGGCAAGACAATGAGGACGACAGGAATAATTATGTTCGCCTGGTCAAAATTGATCCAGATTAGTGCCTGCGAAATGAACCAGCAGATACCATTGTAGGACTGAGTGATTGTCTGAAAAATTGAATTTGTCATAGCTGCCCCCTGTATACTTGCCTTTCAACCAGTTTAGCGCAAAAGTGAGCACTGAACAGGGGGGCTGTCATGACGCTTAAGGACGAATTGGGCCTGTTGCCGCGTTTTCTCTATATCGTGGTCGGGATTACACTGGCCGCAGCGGCCATCAGCAGTGATTATAGTGATTGGGCCCTGATCGCGGCGGGCAAACTGCCGCCGTTTGGCTTTATCGTGGTGAATCTGATTGTCTTGCCATTGGCCGCCGGCATTATCCTGTGGGCCTGTATTGGCCGGCATCGGGAATGGCGCGTGGACGACGGGCAGATTCGCATTCGCTTGCTTAGCCTGACCTCATGGCGGAAAACGCATTACATAAAAGCCGAAGAGATCAGTCAACTGAGACCGGAAAGTTATGACGACGAACGCCCGGAAAGGCGTGTTGTGCATGGCTGGATCATGACTCTGAAAGACGGCCGACGGCTGGTTTCACCGAAAACATTTGACAAGGCCGGGCTTGATCAGGCTCGGTTGCAAATTGAAAGTCAAATGCGCAAGGCTATGCCGGAGACGGATGTATTGGCGGATGTCATGCGCGCCAATAATCTTTCGGGGTGAAAATCGCCATTACAGGGCGATTATGCCTTGATCCCATACCGAACATGAGGCATAAGGCGCGCCTTCTGACTCACCTAATGTGCGTCGCAACCCTATTTTGCGCCTGATTGCTTGTGCGGTCCAGGCCTTATCCTTAAGAGAGACACGGAAATGGCCGTTCCCAAGCGTAAAACTTCGCCCTCGAAGCGCAATATGCGTCGTTCGCACGATGCGCTGGGCCCCAATGCCTATACCGAAGACAAGGACACCGGCGAACTGCGCCGCCCGCACCATGTCGACCTGAAGACCGGCATGTACAAGGGCCGTCAGGTTATCACGCCTAAGAAGGACTAAGCCTTAGTCCGCAGGTGCAATATTTAACGCGGTTTCGGAAACGAAACCGCGTTTTCTATTTTGGCGGACTGAGTTCGATCCACACCGGCGCATGGTCGCTGGCCTTTTCCCAACCGCGGACAAAACTGTCGACCTCGGCCTTTACCAGACGCGGGGCGAGGACGGGGCTGAGGAGCAGATGGTCGATGCGCAGGCCGGCGTCGCGGGCGAAGGCGTTGCGGAAATAATCCCAGAAGGTGAAGATGCGCTCGTCCGGATGCATCTGGCGGAGGCTGTCGGTCCAGCCTTGCGCCACCAGGGCGTGATAAGCTTGACGAACCTCCGGCTTGAACAGAGCATCGTTTTGCCAGCGCTCGGGTTTGTAGACATCGAGATCGGTCGGCATGACGTTATAATCGCCCGCGAGCACGACCGGCGCGCCGCTTTCCAGCAGAGCCTTGGCATGTTGCGCCAGGCGTTCGAACCAGCGCAGCTTGTAGGGAAATTTCGGCGTATCGACCGGGTTGCCGTTGGGCATATAGAGGCAGCCCACCAGCACACCATCCACAGCCGCCTCGATATAGCGGCTGTGCGTATCATCGGGATCCCCGGCAAGACCGCGTTGCGTCTCGACCGGCTGCATGCCACGCGCCAGGATGGCGACGCCGTTCCAGCTTTTCTGGCCATGCCATATGGCGCCGTAACCGGCGTCTTCCAGGGCCTTGGCGGGAAAGCGTTCATCGGGTGCTTTCAGTTCCTGAAGGCAGACAACATCAGGCTTACGCTCATTGAGCCATTGCAACAGCACAGGCAGGCGGCCATTGACGCCATTGACATTAAAGGTCGCGATCTTCACGCTTAAAAGCCCGTTGAAATCGCCGCGGCGGCATCCGGCAGCTTTTCCAGTTCGGCGCGCGGCACATTGCCGACGGGAAAGCGATCATCGTCCCAGATAACATGAACGGTGTCGGACGTTTCCGGCGCGGCGGTCTCCGATATGACGACATCGGCGGTTTCCAGCCTAACCGTGCCCAGGCCTTTTATTTCGTGGCTGACGCGGTCGCCGTCTTTCAAAACCTCTGTATCGTTCATGATACTCTCCTTGATGGCGGCAGTTTTCGCCAAAGGGCATAAGGGTTCAATGCGACGTCGACGTCTTTCGTCATAAAATGAACACGCGCCGGCACCTAATTATGCGCAAACGCGGTTTGGCCGCGATTCCGTGATCAAACGAGGCTATCTATGTTTCTGTTTTTACTGGCCGCCGCCCTGTCTCCTGCAAACGCCTATGTCGGGCCTTTGGCGCCGGCCGGCAAGGGCATGGCGCAGTGCTATGTGCCGGATGCGGTGGCTAAAACCTGCGCCTCCATGGCCACCTACCATCTCAATGCCGACGGCACCTTCACCAATAAGGCAACGGTTCTGATCTCCAAGAACCCGCCGGCCATCCTGGAAATGAACACCAATGTGCAGATCAGGAATGGCGCGGTATGCGGCAAGATCAGTGAGGACAATATCACCAGCGCCCGGCTGACGGTCAATGGCACCGACGTGCCGGCGGCACAGGCAAACCCCGTGCTGGCGCAGATCGCTTCCGGCATGGCGCCGGTTGTCGGCCATGAAATCTGCACGGCCTATGTCCAGTCCGGTGGTCAACTGGTCGCCAAGGCAACGATGGACGGACAGCCTAAGCCTGATCAGGATCAGGTCATGTCGTGGGTATCGCCAGCGGATGGATATAGCATCGCTCCCTGACTGATCGAAGCTTGTCATTACAGGCGCACCTTGCTAAGGCACGCGTGCTTTCAGACCGTTTCACATTGCAGGATTGCTCATGCCCGAAATTATCGACGTCGTCGCCCGCGAAATCCTCGACTCCCGTGGCAACCCCACCGTTGAAGTCGATG
>CAMLIY010000096.1 GCA_946480125.1 uncultured Asticcacaulis sp. | reverse complement strand
ATCAAGGAAGTCTATGACGAAGCCAAGGGCGAAGGCTTCGACGTCAAGATCCTGCGCAAGGTTGTCTCCCTGCGCAAGAAGGACAAGGTGAAGCGCGATGAGGAAGAGACCATCCTCGATCTGTACCTGACAGCGATTGGCGACCGCTAACCGCCTTACGCCAAAATGCCTTGACGATAGCCCACGCCGTCCGCATGTTTAGCGCATGAGGACGGCGTTTGCATTTCCGGGGCGTGGCCATGGCGTTTAAAACGCCGTCCAAAGGCATGACGCGGACAAAGGGCTTGCAAACAAAAAAGCCCATGCCGGCAAAGACAGGCTTTAAGACGAAACCGCAATCGCCGGCCGATCAGATCAAGGCGCAAAAGAAAGCCTTGCAGGCGGCCACGATTCGCGCGCTCGAAAAGGCGCGTCAGTGCGCCGCAGAACATGGCGTCGATCTCTCCGAATGGGAAAGCACCTTCATCGACGATGTAACGGAACGGGTAAAGACCTATGGCCGCGCCTTTGCCGACCCTGACAAGGGCGCCATCAACGGCACACTGTCACTGCGGCAGGGTATCAAACTGCGGGAAATCCGTAAAAAAGCCCAAAAAGACAAACAGGCTACATCCGAAGCCGATCAGGACGAACCATGACACTTTCGCGGCGTACCCTGCTTTCCACCCTGCCGGCGCTGTTCCTACCCTTTCGCGCCTTCGCCCAGACGAGTCCGCATAAGGAAGTGCTGGTCTTTTATTATGGCTGGTACGGCACAAAAGCGCATTCAGGCGCCAATATTCACTGGCTCACGCCCGATCCGGCGCATGAGCATATCGCTGACTCGCCCTATTATCCCGTAGGCGGGCCTTATGACAGTCTTGCCCCCGAGACCATCGCTCGGCAAATGGCGCAGATCAAGGCCGCCGGCATTACCGGTCTGATCGCTTCATGGTGGGGTCAGGGCGATCGGACAGATGCCCAACTTCCCGCCTTGCTGGACGCAGCCCATGCGCAAGGCCTGAAAGTCACCGCCTATATCGAACAGGCGGCGAGTGCCGAAAGCGTGGCGGATGATACGCTTTACCTGTACAATAAATATACGCGGCACCCCGCCTGGCTGGGTCTCGATTCCCGGCCGGTCATTATGTATTTCGACCGGTTGATGCAGGATATCGGCCTTGATGGCTGGCATCAGGCCCGCAGCCTCATTGAAAAAAAAGCGCCGGAGGCCATACGGTTTATTGCTACGGCCAATACGCTCAAGGAAATAGAGGCGCGCGAATCAAGTTTCGACGCGCTGCATATCTACTCGCAGCAATTCGAGGGCGCCGAATTTCGCCTGTTTCCGGCGCTGTGGCGCACCAGATATTACAATAGCTGGGTAAAGGCCCAGCAAGGGGCCCGTGTAACGACCGCCACCATCCTGCCCGGTTTCGACGACCGCCTGCAACCCGACCGCAAGGGTAAACGTCCGGTCATTGACCGTGAGAACGGCGAAGCCTTTCGCCGGCTATGGAAGGCCGCCATTTCCGCCGATCCGGACTGGATCCTGATCGTTTCATTCAATGAATGGCATGAAGCTAGTCAGATCGAGCCCTCAACCGCCTTTGGCAGCCGCGAACTGGACACCTGCCGCGAGATGACCGCCAAATTCCTAAGATAATTGCCAATCTCCGGATTTGGCAAGGGCAAGTGCCCGTCGGCGCTTATGCGCCGGGCCTCGGGGGACGCCTAGTCGGCATTTGAGCGCATTATGAATGTGACAAGGGTGTCGCCTGTGCTAAACCGAACCTAACAAAATTATAAAAGTTGGGAATGATGACACAGGATGCGAAGACCGCCGCCCCGCCGGGCTGGCTGGAGAAGATCAGCTACGGTTCGGGTGATTTCGGCTTCAATCTGTACTGGACGACGATCAGCGCCTTCCTGCTGATCTTCTATACCGACAGTTTCGGCCTGAGCGCCGCCGCCGCCGGCACCATGCTGCTGACCACCAAGCTGGTTGACGCGTTTGCCGACCCGATCATGGGGGCCGTCGCCGATCGCACACGCACCAAATGGGGCCGTTTCCGCCCGTGGCTGTTGTGGGCCGCCGTGCCGCTGGCCGCATCCGGCGTACTCACCTTCACCACACCCGATCTCGATTCCACCGCCAAGCTGATCTATGCCTATGCCACCTTCGCCCTGATGATGGTCATCTATTCGGTGATCAACATTCCTTACGGCGCGCTATCGGGCGTGCTGACCAATGATCCGCAGGCGCGCACCCAGCTCAACAGTTTCCGCTTTGTCGGCGGCTTCCTGGGTGGCACCTTCGTCACCTACATGACTCCCAAGTTGGTGAAAGCCTTGGGCGGTGCCAATGAGGTGCTGGGCTGGCAACTGACCATGACGCTCTATGGCGTCATCGCTTGCGTCCTGTTCGCCACCCTTTTCCTGAATGCGCGCGAACGGGTCTCCCCCATTGCTGAAAAGGCCGTCAGTCCCTGGAAGGATATTGGCGATCTGCTGCATAACCGGCCGTGGCTGATCATGTTCGTCCTGGCGCTGGTCGTCATGGTGACGATCAGCACGCGTATGGGGGCGAGCGCCTATTATATCAAATACTATGTCGGCAAGCCCGATCAGACGGCCGCCTTCCTGACCGTCTATGGCGTGGCTCTGGCGGCAGGCTCACTGATCACGCCCCTGCTCACCCGGTTTATAGATAAGCGCCGCCTGATGATTATCCTTATGGTGCTGGTTGGCGTCCTGTCCTCGGCCTTCTTCTTCATCCCGAAAGACCAGATCGGCCTGATGTACGGTTTGCAGATCGCCATCGGCCTGTGCCTGGGGCCGAAATCGCCCCTCACCTTCTCGATGTATGCCGATTGCGCCGATTATAACGAATACAAGACCGGCCGCCGCGCCACCGCCATGACCTTTGCCGCCGCCACCTTCTCGCAGAAACTGGGTGGCGCCCTGGCATCCTTCGTCATCGCCACAGTACTGGCCAGCCTGGGTTATGTGGCTAATCAGGCGCAAAGCGGCGCCTCACAAACCGGCATTGTCCTGCTGATCAGCATCGTGCCTGGCGTATTGGCGTTAATCGCCGCCGTCATCATGCTGTTTTACAATCTGACCGACACCCGCCTGACCGAGATTCAGGTGGCCCTTGCCGAACGGAAGTCCCAATCGTGAGCCTAATTGCGTTTACCGCCGACCACTGCATCCTCAATAGCCCCACCGCCCTGCCGCTGGCCGCCGGCTTCCTGTGGAATCCGCACATGATGATCCACATGAATGCCCGCGGTTATGCCACGGCGCAGTTCATGCAGCCGGAACCGGCGAAATATGCCCGCGCGCAGATTATGGAAGCCAAGCATTTCATGCTGCCGGAACAGGGCACCTATGCTCACCATCCGGGCCGCTTCTTTTACGTCAAGGACCGCGAGACCGGCAGCCTGTTTTCCGCGCCTTATGAGCCCGTCCGCGCGCCCGTCGATACATTCGCCTTTGAGGTGACGCCCGTCGATATTCGCTGGCGCATCGACCGCCCCGGCCTGCGCGTCGAGATAACCCTGACCCTGCCGGTTGATGACGCCTGCGAACTGTGGGAAGTACGGCTGACTAATAGCGGCGCCCGTACGCGTAATATCAGCTTTTACCCGGCCTTTCCGCTTGGCCTGATGAGCTGGATGAACCAGTCGGCGAAATATGATCCGGTGCGTGGTGGCATCGTCGCCGATTGCGTGACGCCATACCAGAAAATAGAGGATTACTTCAAAAACCAGAACCTGAAAGACAAGGTTTTTCTGCTTAGTGAGCAGATGCCGATTGCTTTTGAAACCCGTCAGGCCCGATTTGAAGGTGAAGGTGGCCTGCACAAGCCGGATGCGATTATAGCCGAGCAATTGACTGACGGCGTAGCGTTGTATGAAAATCCGATTGCCGCCCTGCAGTTCGATCATGAAATCGACAAGGGTGAGATCATAACGCACCGCTTCCTGTTCGGACCGGCATATGATGACGCTGAGATCGACCGCCTGAAAACCCACTACCTTTCGGAAGTGGGTTTCGCCAAGGCGCGCGCGGACTACGCCGGCTATATGTCGGCCGGTGCGAAAGCGATCAATATTGAATCAAGCGATCCGCATCTTGATGCCTTCGTCAATAGCTGGCTACCGCGTCAGGTCTATTACCATGGTGATACCAACCGACTGAGCACCGATCCACAGACACGCAATTTCCTTCAGGATGCTATAGGCAGCGTTTACGTCAAGCCGGAGACCGCACGAAAAACCTTGCTGAAGGCTCTTTCCCAACAGCATGCCAATGGCTCCATGCCCGATGGCATCCGCATGTATGACGGTGCCGAACTGAAATATATCAATCAGGTGCCGCATACCGATCATAGCGTCTGGCTGGCGCTTTTCCTCGAAGCCTATCTTGATGAAACTGACGACTATGCCGTGCTTAATGAGCGGGTGACTGACACCGAGACCGGCCAGGCCCGCACGGTGCGCGACCGTATTTCCGCTGCCAATCAATGGTTGATGCAAGCTGTCGATCATCGTGGCCTGAACTTAATCGACCAGGGCGACTGGAACGACCCGATGAACATGGTCGGCTGGAAGGGCAAGGGCGTTTCCGGCTGGCTGTCTCTGGCCACCGCGCATTCGTTGCGTCTCTGGTCGCAAATTCTGGAAAACGATGGCCAGGATGGCCGTGCCTTCGCAAATGCTGCGCAAGGCTTTAACGACGCCATGAACAGCCATTTGTGGGATGGTGACTGGTATGGTCGCGGCATCACCGATGATGACGTCAAGTTCGGCGTCAAGACTGACGTCGAGGGCCGTATATTCCTTAATCCGCAAAGCTTCGCCCTGATGAGCGGCGCGGCGGATGCCGGCAAGCAAAAGCGCATGGTGGCTGCCGTCGCCGACCAGATGGAAACGCCCTATGGCGTCGAAATGATCGCGCCGGCCTATACCCATATGCGTGAAGATGTCGGTCGGCTGACACAGAAGTTCCCCGGCGTAGCCGAAAACGGTTCGGTATATAACCACGCCGCCATCTTCTATATCTATTCGCTCTATCAGGTGAACGAACCCGAAAAAGCTTTTGAATTATTGCGCAAAATGCTGACCGGCCCCAATGATGAGGATTACCTGCGGCGGGGGCAAATGCCGGTCTTTGTGCCCAACTATTATCGCGGCGCGCATCGTCAGCATCCAGGAGCCTCCGGTCGCTCGTCACATCTGTTTAACACCGGCACGGCCGCCTGGCTTTATCGCAGTGTCATTGAAGGTTTGTTCGGCCTGAAGGGATGCCGCGACGGCCTGCATATTGCCCCGCGTTTGCCGGCTGACTGGCCTTCCGCCCGAGTCATGCGGCACTTCCGTGGCGCGATCTTCGAGATCGATATCACGCGTGGAAAGCCGGGGGTCACGGTCGATGGACAGGTTATTGCCGGCAACACGATTACCGAGGTCGTCGCCGGCAAAACCTACAGGGTGTCGGTGACGATCTAAGCAACTGTGCCGATAAAAACCGGGATAGACACGTCTATTTTCTGGTTTTTCGGCGTAAGCGTACCATCGCTCTTTACCTCGAAGACAACCAGATCATTGCTTTTCTGGTGGGCCACAACCAGGCGCTTCTGACTTTCATAAAGCGCGAAAAATCTCGGCCAGTTGCCGAGCGTGGGCGATATCTGGCGCAGGGTCAGTCGTCCATCTGCGGCCACATCAAAAACGGCTATGCTGTTATGGCCACGATTAGAAACATAGAGTCGGTCTGCCGCCGCATTCAACGTAACATGGGCACAGAAGCTTTCGCCATGGAAGCTGTCCGGCAGCGGACGGATGGTCTGGACGGCTTCAAAACCGCCATCCGCCGTCTTTTTCAGTACAATAACGACGCTGCTCAGTTCCGTGACGAGATAGGCGTGCGCCCCATCGGGATGGAAAGCCAGATGACGCGGACCGGCGCCGGCCGGGGCATGATAGGCTTCAAAGGCCGGGCCGATCGCGCCCGTCGCCGCATTGAAGCTGTAACCCAGTATCTGATCGGTGCCAAGATCGACGCTATAAAGGTGATCGCCATGGAACTGCACCCAGTGGGCATGAGGCCCTTCCTGACGGTCCTTGTTGGGCCCGGTGCCTTTGTTCTGGCGGTTAATCGGCGGCTGCATCAGTCCACCTTCCGCCCCAATCTTGTAGACGACAATATTGCCGGAAGAGTAGTTGGCGACCGCCAGATAGCCGCCGCTCGGATCAACTGAGGCATAACAGGGCGCCGCCCCCTGACTGGAGACCTCATAGCTTTGCGTCCATGATTGATCATAAACCCCGATACGGCCGTCATCCTTTTCATTGAGCAGGTAATAATGTTGGGACGTCGGGCTGTAGGCGCCGAAGGAGACGTTTTGAATCGCCGGATTTGCCGCCCCTAATGTCCAGCTATCGGTCGCGGCGGTATAGATCAGCGGATAAATACCTGTGGCCGTATCCGAATTATAGGTACCAACAAAAAGGTGCAAATCCGCCTCCGCTGCACGCGCAAATACCGGCATAATCAAGGTCGCAGCCGTGCCCGCCATAAAAACCCGGCGGTCAGGCGTAAAAACGTTACGAGTCATTGAGCTCTCCGGAATTATTTAGACACACTCTAGCCGAGTCATCAGTGCACAGGCCAGCATTTTATCTCGCCTCTTCAAACTCGCCTATGGCGCGAAGGCGGCTTATCTCTTTCCACTTAATTAAGGGATACAGATAACAATGGAACACAACCTGTACGCCTGAAACCTGAGTATCATGAAACCTGTTACCAGCGATAAAGCGGTTCTGCACGCTTATGAGCCGATCCGAATTGGTGAAATTGCCAGTTACAGCCTGGGTGATGCGGGTTTTAATTTGTATTGGGCGCCGCTTTCCGCGTTTCTGATGATTTATTTAAGCGATGTTGTAGGTCTGAGCCTTATCAGCATTTCCAGCCTGCTGATCACCATGCGGCTGATCAGTGCCTTCGCCGACCCGATCTTCGGCGCCGTAGCCGATCGCACCCAAACCATCTATGGTCGCTATCGCCCATGGTTCCTGTGGCTAAGCCTGCCTTTGGCGGCCTCTGCGATCATGTTCTTTTCCATTACAAATGCCCCCGAAGGCACACGGCTTATGGGCGCCTATATCGGCCTCATACTGATGAATCTGATCTATACGGCAGCCAATACCGCGTATAATGCCTTATCAGGGGTGATCACGCTCGACTCCTCTCAGCGCGAACTGATTATGAGTTCGCGTTTTGGCGCTGCTTTTTTAAGCGCTGTGTTCATCACCTGGATAACGCCAAAACTGGTGGATATCGCCGGACGCGGCAATGCCGCTCTGGGCTGGCAGTTTGTCATGACTATTTATGGTGTTATCTCTGTCGCTATTCTGGTTAATCTATTCCTGCAAACGCACGAGCGATTTGCCCTGACCTCGCTGCCAAACCGTAATGCGATACGTGATATCGCCGATCTTTTCAAAAATCGTCCCTGGGTCATCCTGTTCATCCTGGCGTGCGTTGTGATGGCGGCGTCCATGCTGCGCACATCGGTATCACCTTACTTTATGAAGGCTTACGCCGGGCGCCCGGATCTGATCGTCAGCTTCCTGATGACCTTCACACTCGGCCTGGCGGCCGGATCCGTCAGCGTGGCCTTCCTGACGCGTATGCTTTCTCGTCAGAACCTGATCGCCATCATGCTGAGTGTCATCGCCATGTCTGGTCTCGGCCTGTACCTGTGCGGTCCGCATCAGATTTTGCTTATGTTCAGCCTGCAAGCCGTCAGCGGCATGGCGTTTGGGTTTATAAGCACCCTGACTTTTGCCATGTATGCTGATACCGCCGACCTCAATGCGTGGGAAACGGGACATCGCGCCACAGCCATGACCTACTCAATGATCATGTTCTCAAAAAAGATCGGGGCGGCAGGCGCGGCCGCCTTTATCGGATGGGCACTGGCCGGTTATACCGCCAATGCCGTCGCGCCACCGATTATCACCGATAATATTCGCCTGTTGACAGGCCTGGCGCCCGCCGTGCTGGCTCTGGCCGGCATAGGCATCATTTTCCTGTATGACCTGACACCGGCAAAAGTCGCCAAGCTACAGGCGCAATTACTGGGCGGCTTTCGCAGGGCTGAAACCAGCCATCTGCCCTAGCCCGCTTCCTTGACCAGACCTTCGAGACCGCAATCACGCACCTTGCGGTAAAGTGTCGAACGGCCTATGCCTAAGCGCCTGGCGACTTCCGACATATGACCGGCATAGACGCCAATGGCATGTTCAATCAGGTCGCGTTCGATATCTTCAAGCTTGCGCAGGTGGCCGGCCTCATCAAGAATACGTACCGGCGCGTCACGCAGGAGGTCGTGATCATCGACCGAATGGGAATCTGCCGGCAAAACGACTGTATCGGTGATCGCCGGCATCGGCGCCACCTGTCCACTGATGGCCGGAAAATCGAAGGCCTGCAAATGCGGGCTATCGGCCAGGACGATGGCGCGATAGACCGTGTTTTCAAGCTGGCGGACATTGCCCGGCCAGTCATGGGCGCACAAAAGCTGCATGGCCTCGGCCGACACGCCGCTGACGCGCTTGCCTTCCTCGACATTAAATCGGCGAATAAAGTGATCGATCAGCGCCGGAATATCCTCGCGGCGTTCACGTAAAGAAGGCGCTTCTATCGGAAAGACATTGAGACGATAGAACAAATCCTCACGGAAGGCGCCGGCTTTCACCTGGTCAGCCAGGTTGCGATTGGTCGCCGAAATGATGCGGACATCGACCTTGACCGGACGCTTGGAACCGACCGGATCGATCTCCCCTTCCTGCAGTGCGCGCAGCAGCTTGACCTGCATGTCGAGCGGCAGTTCGCCAACTTCATCAAGGAAAAGCGTGCCGCCATGGGCTTCCTGAAACTTGCCGAGATGCTTGTCGGAGGCGCCGGTAAAGGAACCCTTTTCGTGACCGAACAGAATCGATTCCACCAGATTCTCCGGCAGGGCGCCACAGTTGACCGCCACGAAAGGTTTGCCGGCACGTTCGCTGGAGCCTTGAATCGCGCGGGCGATCAGTTCCTTGCCGACGCCGCTTTCACCGAGGATCAAAACAGGGATGGAGGACTTGGCGGCACGTTCGCCCAGGCGGCGCACAAGCGCCATAGGGCCGGACGTGCCGATCAGGTCATCAAAGGAAATGCGGTTGGCGGTATGTTTCTTCAGGCGCGCCACTTCGGCGACCATATCGCCCATTTGCAGGGCGTTACGTACCGACACAAGTATGCGTTCTGGCGAAGCCGGCTTGATGAAGAAGTCCTGGGCGCCGGCCTGCATGGCCTTGACCACCGTATCGATCCCGCCCGAAGCGGTCAGCACGACCACGGGCGTGCGGATACCGGCGGCGCGGATTTCCTTCAAGGTGTCGATACCTGACTGTCCGGGCATGACCAGATCGAGGATTACCGCGTCGATGCCGGAATTCTGCGACAGGCGCTCATAGGCCTGCGCACCGTTTTCCGCATGCAGAACCGAGAAACCTTCGCGTTCCAGAACCGCCTGAATCAGGCGGCGCTGGGTCGGATCATCGTCACAGATCAGGATCGTTTTCGCCATATCTTATCACCATCAGTCTGATTGCCGCGCTCAGAAGTTCCAGGTGCGGCTTATTTTGGGACAAACCTACGCTTACGGGGTGAAAATCAGGTGTAGACCTATGGTTAATGTCCCGTTTTCGTACCCGTGACAATTTTCCGACACAGACCCATCTGCATACTGCGTGATAACCTCTCGATTTTTGACGACTTTATCGCTATGTCCCATCCCATGAACACACATGCCCCCACATCCGCCGAAGCCCTCCCGATTTGGGACCTTTCCGATCTTTACTCCGGCCCCGAAGATCCTAAAATTGCGCAGGATTTCGCCCGTGGCGAAAGTCACGTCAAAGAATTGGCCAAGCTTCAGGGGCAGTTCGTCGCCGCGCGCGCCAATCCGGAACGCCTCGGCCTGCTGATCGATCAGGCGGCCTGCCTGTACGAAAAGGCCATGGACGACATGGGCGGTGCGCTGGCCTATGCAACCCTCGCCTCAACCATTGACCGCGAGAATGCGCGCATTTCAAAAATGCAGTCCGACCTCGGCACCCAGGCCGCGATGATTTCGGCCGATAGCCTGTTCCTGTCGCTGGAATTAAACCAGCTTGAAGACTGGGAAATCGAAAACGCGCTGAAGATCACCCCCAAAGCGCAGACGTGGCGGCCGTGGCTACGCCGCATCCGTGCCTCCAGACCACATGAACTGACGCCCGATCTCGAA
>CAMLIY010000095.1 GCA_946480125.1 uncultured Asticcacaulis sp. | reverse complement strand
CGCACCGGATTGCAAATCCGTGAAGCCCGGTTCGACTCCGGGTCAGGCCTCCACACTTTCCAGTATTGCTGTCCGACCCTTTGAATGACCTGGCGCAGATCAGGCCGCACGCATATTGGCCAGGAACCGTGCGATCTCCATCTTCAACTGGTCCGACGCGCGGCTAACCGATTTTGCCTCTTCAAAAACCACACTGGCCACCTGCCCGGTTTCGTTGGCGACATCACGAACAGCATCAATGTCATTGCCGACGCTCTGCGATCCCTCGGCCAAAGTTTCAACCGTCTCGGCGATCTGGCTTGTCGCTATTTGTTGAGCCGCGACAGAACGAGCAATGTTATCGGCGCCAGATCGTAATTCAGATATCGTACCGACAATGCCCGTGATAGCCCCGGTTGCTTCGGCAGCATCACTCTGAATCTGCTGAACTTTCGTGGTAATTTCGCGCGTTGCTTTTTCTGTTTGCTGTGACAAGGTCTTAACCTCGGCGGCGACCACGGCGAAACCCGCACCGTGCTCCCCGGCCCGCGCGGCCTCTATAGTGGCATTAAGTGCCAACAGATTGGTCTGTTGTGCAATAGAAGTAATCATATCGACCACTGCGCTAATCTCATCGGCACTCCGGCTGAGGCGTCCCATCAGAACCGAGGTCGCTTCAGCTTCGGCCGAGGCGCGAGCAGAAACTTCTGTCGATATGTGTGTAGAGCCGGCGATTTCATTGGCGGTCTGGGATAGTTCCAGCACTGTAGCGGCTACTTTTTGCGCGCTTTGAGACGTGGTGACCGCGGCAGACGCGACTTTCCCCGCACTTTCAGATGCCGCAAAAGCAGACTGGCTCATGGTATCCGATGAGGTGATCATGGCCTTCGAGGATTGAGTCAGCCCCTGAAGTAAAGCCGCAACCTGGCTTTCCAGCCTGCTGCCCAGGTCTTGCAAAGCCATCTTGCGTTCGGCGGCGCTGGTTTGGGCATGATTCGCCGCCTCGCCTTCAAGACCGACCAGCTTCTGGCCATTGGCACGTAAAATATTGAGCGCCGCCGCCAGGCGGCCAATTTCATCAGAACGCTCAGCCCCTTCCGCTGGAGAGTCATACTCTCGGCGCGCCAGCCGGTCTGTGTAGTGGCTCAGGCGATCGATAACCGAGAAAACCTCCCGGTCAAAATAGATGGCGGCAACAAGCCCGGTCAGGCCAATAATGATTGCTGTCATCAAAATCAGACGGGCGAAACCCTTTTCAAGTCCCTGTATCTGCGCGATGTAATCCTCCGTCGCATTCGCTTGCGAGTGGGACAACAGCGCGCCAACCGAGGATGTATGATGAAGCGTTACTAAGGTAGCGCCGCAAAGACAGACAAAAAACAGCGCCAGCAGCGCACGGATACGAACCTTGATAGGGGGCAGGCGCACGGGTGATTCCTCATTTTTATTCAGGCATTCAACCTCTTCCGGCCATGGTTAAATTGTCATGAACAAAAATACCGGCAGCCGGAGGGAAACGTGGTGTGTGATTGCAGCATTATAACTCACAGCCAGCATGATTTACTCCTCGTTAACCAGACTCCTACATAACGGCGTTGTCTTTGCTTATCTGAAGACACCCACCATCACCAACTTCAAAGACCCGAAAGTTATTTTCGGGTCTTTTTTTGTTTAAAATCAGCGCGAGCAGGCTTCAGACACAGAATTGTGCAAAACTTTTGCCTTGGGGCTTGCCATGCGCCGCAAACCCTTGCTATAGGGCGCGCCTTGCCAGCGTGTTCCCCGATAGCTCAGTTGGTAGAGCAGTCGACTGTTAATCGACTTGTCACAGGTTCGAGTCCTGTTCGGGGAGCCAGCGCACGTTTCAAACATATCCCGCTTGTCGATGTCGTGCCTCTCCTGCCATAGTGCAGCATGGACATTGACGAAAACCGCCCTCCCCCTCCGGTCGACCTGAATACGCGTATTGGCGCTATTGATCTGTTGCGCGCCTTGACAATGGTGCTGATGATTTTCGTCAATGACCTGTGGTCTTTGAAGAATATCCCCGCCTGGCTTGAACACGTTCCGCGCGGGGTCGATGGCATGGGTCTGGCCGATGTCGTTTTTCCCGCATTTCTGTTCATTGTCGGCATGTCACTGCCGTTTGCCATCGACAGTCGCCGGGAGAAAGGCAGCAACGATTTCCAGCTTGTTCTTCATATTATCGGCCGCACAGTGGCTTTACTGGTCATGGGCGTATTTCTGGTCAATGGAGAGACACTCAATTCCGTCACAGGCATGACGCCGATTGTCTGGGACGCCACAGGCTGTTTTGCCTTCATATTGATCTGGAATGCCTATCCGAAGTCTATACCCACTGGATTGCAAAACGGTCTGAAAGCATTTGGCGTCATAATCCTAATGGGACTGGCCTTTATCTACCGTGGCGGCGACACGGATCATCTTGTCCGCTTCGCGCCCCAATGGTGGGGGATACTTGGACTGATCGGGTGGTCCTATCTGATAACAGCGCTGGTGACCACATTTGCACGCGGAAAACTTGTTATTCTGATTTGCGCCTGGATAGCGTTTAGCCTGTTAAGCCTGGCGTGGGCCGACAGGCTGGTACCCCCGGCGCTACATATTTTGCCGGAACCGATTATTGACGGCACACTGACAGCCCTCAGTCTCGGCGGCGTGGTCATTGCGCGTATGTTCCAGATATTTCAAGTCAGACATGACAAGTGGCGCATGACTGCTTTATTCGCTCTGATCGCCATAATGCTCATCTGCCTGGCGCTCTATACCCGCCAGTTCTGGGGGCTGTCGAAATTATCCGCCACACCGGCCTGGCTATTCCTCAGCAGCGCCCTTACGCTTATTGCTTTCACAATCCTGTATTGGCTTAACCACCTTACAGGCCAAAAGCGTTGGTTTAACCCCGTAAAACCTGCCGGCACGGATACTTTGTTGTGCTACATTGTACCTGCTTTTGTTTATCTGGCCATTGACCTGTTCCACATTGAATTGCCAGATCCATTGCTGACATCCAACGTCGGGCTTCTAAAATCGTTACTTTTCGCTCTTATCTGCGTTTGGATTGCAGGCAGTATGCGTAAAATCGGCATTCGGCTAAAGTTATGAGCAGTTTAATAAAACATTAATAAGGCATTTAAGGGGTGCTGGTTTTTACAATCCTTAACCGTCACACCTATATTTTTCTTACCGGCGCGGCCGCATCATGAACACATTGTTCAACAGCGAGTTATGCCATGCCCCGCATCCATGCATTTAAATCTCAAGATATTCGTTCGGCTGACTATAACACCGCAACGCGCACCGATGGCCGGGAACTCGTCCTATTTGAAAGTCTGGTTGCATTCCTGGCCCTTTTACTGATCATTTCCGGTTTCGGGCTTTATGTCGGTCATGCGTTCGCGGCATCGGATGAAACCCTGCCCAGCGGCGCCGTAAAGATCGGCACACAATCAGCTATCGAGCAACCTTTGAGCCTAGTGGAAGCATGACACAGGCACGCAATCTGACCCCTTTTTTCCTTGCCATATTCTTTGCTGTAATGGCGCTGGCATTGGCAGGCGCTCATGCATGGTCGCATGAGCAGGCTGCACAAGCTGCGCAAACGGCGGCCGCTGATATGGATATATCTGCGGATGACCAAGCGCCGGTTATCGATGCTGTTGTTGAAAAGACTACGGTTTAAATCGCGTAACGGGTGGGTACAGCCAACTCGCTTTTCAAGGTTTCCATTGATATATACGCGGAGACGTCAGACAGATCGATCTGGCTGACAAGGCGTTTATATATCATGTCGTAATGAGCGATATCTGTCACAACAATCTTTACAATATAATCCAGATTGCCGGCTAGGCGGTGCACCTCGACAATTTCCGGGATAGCAGCGATGACGGTGCGAAACTGTTCCAGCCAGTCTGCTGTATGATGTGCTGTCTTGATAATAACGAAAACTGTAGTGCCGACGTTCATGCGTGTGCGATCAAGCACAACCACATTACGCGCTATGTACCCCTCATCCTTTAACCGGCTAATGCGGCGCGAACAGGCGGACGGAGACAGGTTTAGTCTATCCGATAAGCTAACGAGGGCGATATCCGCGTCCCGTTGCAGCAGGTCTAATAATTTTCGATCGCGCTCATCAAGCATAGTTGATATTGCGCGATAAAATCATTATGCGCAATAATTCGGCTTAAAAAAACCTTTTTCCCTTCAAATAAGCGCGCCACTTGCGCTTACGACACCTTATAATGAGCTCTGATCAGGAGCACTATTATGCGCAAAATCGGGTTGCTTGGCGGCATGAGCTGGGAAAGCACGGCCACATACTACAAGCTTATCAATGAGGCTATCCGTGACGCCTTAGGTGGCCTTGCATCCGCTGACATCCTGTTGAGATCCCTGGATTTTCAAACGGTCGTTGCTTTGCAGAAAGCGGATCGCTGGGATCAGGCCGCATATTTACTAAGCGACGCCGCACACGGCCTGCAATCGGCTGGAGCGGAATGTATTCTGATCTGTACCAATACCATGCATCTGGTCGCTGGGCAGGTGGCCACCCATTGCGATATTCCGCTAATTCATATTATTGACGAAACGGCAAAGACGCTGACGGCCGCTGGAAATCGCCGCCCCTTGCTTCTGGCGACACGTTATACCATGGAGCACAGCTTTTATGCAGAGCGTATGAAGCGCTACGATATCGAAGTCCTCATCCCTGACGCTGACGATCGTTTAATCTGTCATAACGCCATCTTTGATGAGCTTTGCCAGGGCGTCGTGAGTGCACGCACTCGCCAGGCCCTGATTGATATGACCCGCCGTGGCGCCATGAATGGCGCAGACAGCGTAATTCTCGGCTGTACGGAGTTAGGCCTGAGTGTAGATGCCAGGGTCTTGCCCCTGCCCTCATTCGATTCAACCCATATTCACGCTCAGGCGGCCGTCGATTTCGCGCTTTTGGAAGCAACGCCTCCGCCGGGGCTTAATTTCATCATGAATGGCGCCTATATCTGAACCTTGCCGCTGCATTTTCGGACGTGCTATAAGCACCGTCTGAATTAGAGCGTTTCAATTTATTGCCGCACTATTAATTTGAGTGCGTTACACTTTTCGCAAAGTGCAAAAGGTCGCCATGCTTCGTTATGACTCCATCTCTGCCACACCAACGGCTGATTACCCGTTCCGCAATCTGATCGGCGCCCACATTATGCCGCCGGAACTGGAAGGCGATATTGCCCGGGATTTTCCGCAAATCGACAAGACCGGCTTCATGCGCCCCGAAGACTTCCCTATGGGACCGTCATTCAGGGCATTGCTGGAAGATGTGCGCAGCGAAAAATTTGCACGCGCTATCAGCGACAAGTTGGGTGTCAATCTGGTTGGCAAGCCATCATGGGTGACCGTGCGCAAATGGTCAGCATTAAAAGACGGGCGGCCCCATACCGACGGCGCTGACAAACTGGCTTCGGCGCTGATTTATTTGAATCCCGAAGGCAGCAGCGGTGGGAATCTCCGGTTTCTCGAAGGTCCGAATCAGGATGGTCCTGGTACGGAAGAGGTCAATCCAGGCTATGGTCATTTCATTGCTTTCCCGCGACTGGATAATTCCTGGCATGGTCACACGCCTTTCGAAGGCGAGCGCCGCGTGGTGCAAATCGCATGGCTTGTCAGTGAAGATGCCGTAGCGCGCAAGGCCAAGCGTCACGGCATAACGGAATTTCTCAAGAAGCTGTTCTCAAAGACACGGCAAGACGAGATGATGTAACCTTAGGGTTTAACAGTCATTCAATGACCGGAGGCAAGGGTGACGGCCCGCCGCCATTTTCACGTTTTTCAAAAATGCACCGTTAAAACACGAGTGTTGTCTGCATCCCGCCACCGGGCAACACCCAGTCCACCCGCCAGCTGTCGCCTACCCGTATAATGCTATCATTATCCCCGGCAATACGCGAATCGTTGAAATTGCGAACGGTCTCTTTGCCGCCGGCTATGATCGACAAACTATTGGCAGTCTCTCTCTCAACCGGCGGATCTATCTGGGTGGTCGCGTTATAGAACCCTCTGTCGTCACTGTTGGTTCGGGCTCGGATTTCACCATTCAATACGACTTCGATCGCCGTTGCCGGCGCCACGCGGCCGGCAACGGCCAGCGCGCCGGCGCGGTCATAGTCGATGGTCGCCACGGGCGTAGTCTCATTGAACAGGGCCAGACTGGGCGCTCCCGGTCGCATTAAGACGGTTTTTTCCGGCGCGCCTGCCGGGATAAACAAACGCCCATCGGCGTGCATCGTCCGCCCACTGTCCTCGGTTGACAGATCGAAAAGGCCGCCATCTGGTCCCGATGGTAATTCAGCACGGAATTTTCCTTTGGAATCAGACGTCACACCTACGGCACGCCGCCCTGAATAACTGAAGCGTACGCGCGCATTGGCAATGGTCTGCCCCGTCACCACAAATATATTGGAGCCCGCCTGATCGACACCTGTGATCTGCGGCGCACGCCAATATCCAGCCGCTTCAAGAGCGCTGGCAGCTTCGGGCATTTTCGGCTTTTCCTGGCATCCCGTCACACAAACAATTGCGGAAAACCCGAAGAGGAAGCTCGTTTTCTTCAACAAGGTCAGCATCATGATGATCAAGGCATATCCGTTTTCGATGATTTCGAATAGTGGTTTAGACACATTGCCATTCAGATTTATAAAGTTGACAATATGAGTCGCTTCCAGGGAGTTGAATAAGCCTATGCCCGTCGCCAAACCTAACATCCACTCCGTCTGCGTTTACTGTGGCTCGGCGTTCGGCAAGTCCCCGGCATACAGGCTGGCAGCGCATGATCTGGGTCAGGTATTGGCCGGCGCGGGCCTGCGTCTGGTCTATGGCGGGGGCGGCGTTGGTCTGATGGGCGAAGCCGCCCGCGCCGTTCATGAATCCGGCGGCCAGGTCTTGGGTATCATGCCAAAATTTCTGCAGAACCGCGAAAATGTGCTTGAAGATGTCGATACGCGTATTGTCGACAACATGCACGAGCGCAAGATGATGATGTTCGAGGAATCGGATGCTTTCGTCGTCGTCCCCGGCGGCGTGGGGACGCTTGAAGAGGTCATTGAACTCATGTCATGGCGCCGTCTTGATCTTCACAAGAAACCCGTCATCTTTCTGAATATCAACAATTACTGGGCACCGTTTTTCCGGCTGATTGAGCATACCCTGGCGGAAGGATTCACTCCGCCTGCCTTCCTGGATACCTATCTCAGCGTCGATACGGTCGAAGAGGTTTTACCCGCCATCGTCCGGGCCGGTTCACATACCGTCAATATAGATACGCGACGGGTGGTATGACATAATGCGCTCGCACAAGGCTGCCGAACGACATTTCATTTCGCGGATCGGCTGGCTGCGCGCCGCCGTGCTAGGCGCCAATGATGGCATCATATCAACGGCCAGTCTGATTGTTGGGGTGGCTGCCAGTTCTGCCGACAAGAGCGCCATATTGCTGACAGGTGTGGCGGCGCTGGTGGCCGGCTCTCTTTCCATGGCGGCGGGTGAATATGTCTCCGTCAGTTCACAGGCTGACACCGAGGCCGCTGATATCGCCCGCGAAAGTCAGGAACTGAAAGAGTTTCCCGAAGCCGAAGTTGAGGAACTGACCCAGATATATATCAGCCGCGGTCTGGAAGCCCCTCTCGCCCGTCAGGTGGCAAATCAGTTGATGAAAAAAGATGCCCTCAAAGCCCATGCCCGCGATGAACTCGGCTTTTCCGAGCACACCGAGGCCAAACCTATTCAGGCAGCTCTGACATCAGCCGTCACCTTCGCCTCCGGAGCCATATTGCCGCTGCTGACCATGTGGTTGAGCCCGCGGCCGCTGATCGTCTGGATCGTGGCCGCCTGCGCCATTATATGTCTGGCCGCACTGGGCGCGCTGGGTGCCGTGGCTGGCGGATCGAACATGGCCAAGGCCGTGTTTCGTGTCACCTTCTGGGGCGCCATTGCTTTGGGGATTACCGCCGGCATCGGCAAACTGTTCGGCGCCGTGGTTTAACTCTTGAGGCGCTGGGCGATTTTATATCTGCCGATCAGGAAACTGAGGGCGCCCATATCTGGGCCATGTTCCTGCCCCGTCAGGGCCAGGCGCAGCGGCATGAACAGCGCCCGGCCTTTGGCGCCGGTTGTTTCCTTGATGGCCGAAGTCCAGGCGCTCCAGCTGTCACGACCATAATCGGCTGGCAGTAATTCAAGGGCGCGCGTGATCAGGGCCGGATCGCTGATTATAGGCTCGATATCGCCGCGTATGATATTTGCCCACAACACCACTTCGGCGAAGCGATGCAAATTTGGCTTGACGGTTTCCCAGAAAAGTTCGCCCAGATCAGCCCCGAAATCTTCCAGACGTGCTTTGACATCGGCATAAGAAAGTCTTTGCAATACCTGTGCATTCAGACGCATCAGGTCGGCAAAATCATAACGCGCCGGCGCACGGCCCATCTTGCCGAAATCCTGATCTTCAACCAGAGCCATCAAAGATGGTGCGGCTTCCAGGGCATCTGAAGTGCCTATCTTGGCCAGGTGTGAAGTGATGGCGAGAGGCTCCAGGCCATCGTCGCGCATCTGCGAGATCGACATCGAGCCAAGACGCTTCGAAAGCCCTTCGCCATCAGCGCCGACGAGCAGCGGCATGTGGGCGAAAACCGGCAGGGGTGAACCGTCAAAAAACGCCGATAGCGCTTCGAAAATTTCCAGTTGGGTGCCGGTATTGGCGACGTGATCCTCACCGCGGATGACGTGGGTGATCTTCATATCGATATCGTCCACCACCGACGGCAGGGTGTAGAGGAAGGCACCATCTTCACGGATCAGTACCGGATCGGACATCGAGGTGGTATCGACTTCGCAGTGACCGCGCACCAGGTCCTCCCAGGCGACGCGCTTGCCTTCGAGCTTAAAACGCCAGTGCGGCTTGCGGCCCTCGGCTTCAAAGGCGGCGATCTCATCGGCGGTCAGGCTCAAAGCGGCACGGTCATAGATCGGCGGCAGGCCGCGCGACAACTGCACCTTGCGGCGACGGTCAAGTTCATCCGCCGTTTCATAACAGGCATACAAACGACCATCGGCCTTCAACGCATCCGCACACTTTTGATAGATGTCGAAACGCTTTGATTGATTGTAGCGCTCCCCCCATTCCAGGCCGAGCCATTTCAGGTCGGTCTCGATCAGGTCTTCGTTTTCCTGGGTTGAGCGCTCCAGGTCGGTATCATCGATCCGCAGCACGAAGACACCCTGATGTTTCTGCGCGAACAGCCAGTTGATGAGTGCGGCGCGCACATTACCGGCATGGATACGGCCGGTGGGCGAAGGAGCAAAACGAACCTTGACGGTCATGGATATAGTCTCATCATAAAATGGAAGCCTTCCCTTACCCCTGCCCGCCTGATTTGAAAAGGCTTGATGCGAAACAGGGTAAATGCGGGTTAGGAACGATGACAGGCCCGTCAATCTTTTATGACATCAAGCGTCGGTTAAGGTCTTACCGCTAATTCCACGATCAAAGCGCAAAATGGCGCCGGTTAAGTGTCTGTTCAAGTAAGGCGTA
This sequence comes from uncultured Asticcacaulis sp., assembly GCA_946480125.1. The sequence continues at coordinate 848 of CAMLIY010000095.1, read as the reverse complement.
GCTGCATGCAGAAGGCCCTGTGCATTTCCGATATTACCGATCGTGTCGATCCGGTTTCCCCACAATGCCATAACTCCACCCTCTATGAAGCTTTCCGCGACGAATCCGATCTGATGGTTGTCGCCGTGGTCGATGACGCCGGACGTGTGCTTGGCCTGATCGAACGCCATGCCTTCAATCTGACCATGGCCGCCGAATATGGCCGTGCCCTCTATGGCAACAAGCCTGTCACAACCCTGATGGACCGCACCCCCCTGCTGGTCGATATCGCCACGCCCTTGCGCGATTTTACCCGCACCACCCTGAGCGAACGCCCGTCAGAACTGATGCGCGGCTTTATCGCCACCCCTGAGGGTCGTTATGCCGGCGTCGGCACATCACTCTCCGTCCTGAAGGCGATCAGCGCCGACCTGCATCAGTCGCTTAGTCGTCAGCAGGAAATGACCAATGACCTGATCCGGTTGGGCGGCGAATCCCAACGTCACCAGACATTCCTTAACATGGTCATCCAGAATATTCCGGCCATGGTTCTGGTGAAAAATGCCGCCGATCAGAAGATCGTACTGCTAAACAGTGTCGGCGAAGAAATGCTGAATGTCTCTAATGATACGGTTGTCGGCAGATCCAGCGGTGATTTCATGACGCCCGAACGTGCCGCGCTTTACAATACGTATGACCAGATGGCCCTGCGAAGCGAAGATGCCATCATGCTCAAGGAGGAGCATGTCACCGACGCTCATGGTCGCCAGCGCATCATCCAGCTCAAGAAAACCGTTTTGCGCACCCCTTCAGGCGAGGCGGACTGCATCCTGACGCTCGGCACCGCCCTGACCGAACAAAAACAGGCG